>JBDKJR010000189.1:0-4896 GCA_039796515.1 Actinomycetota bacterium | reverse complement strand
GCCGTCGTGTCGCTCCACGATCGCCTCCGGCACGATGAGCACACTCTCGGCGCTTGAGGCGTCGGCGAACGCAAAGGTGCCCATCGCGACGAGGCCGGTGCCGGGTCGGCGTACGGGGTCGACCACCTCAGCGGCGGCGGCGATGCGGCGCCACGCGGCCGCGGCATCCGTCAATCGATCGGGGCCCGTGAAGCTCAGGCGCAGCGTTTCTCCGATGCCGACGATGCCGTCTCCGCGACGCAGGGCGGTGAGCGGGTGCTGAGCGTCGGCAAACGCGAGCAAGTCGTCGTGGTCGGCCACGAGCTCGGTCACTGCGCGCAGGGCCACCCCGGGCGCGAGAGAGTCAGGCACCCGCTCAGGCTACTCCGCACCCGACGCTCCCCCAGGTGCCTCACGGCGAACACCGGGCGGGCCCTCACTAGACTTGGGGCGTGACAAGGGCTGATCTGTCGAAGACACCGCGCGATGTCGCGGCGATGTTTGATGGGGTCGCCCGCGGCTATGACCGCACGAACGCCGTGCTGTCGGTCGGCAATGCCGCCCTGTGGCGCATCGCGACCGTGCGGGCCGTGAACCCCCAGCCCGGCGAGCGCATTCTCGACATCGCCGCCGGAACCGGTACGAGTTCGGTCGCCCTGGGTAAGTCGGGCGCTGAGGTCATCGCGCTCGACTTCTCGCAGGGCATGGTCGACGAGGGTCGCCGCCGCCACCCTGACCTCACTTTCGTGCAGGGTGACGCCATGGCTTTGCCGTTTGGCGACGCCGAGTTCGACGCGGTGACGATCAGCTTTGGGCTGCGCAACGTGCAGAAGCCCGAGGTCGCGATCGCTGAAATGCTGCGCGTGCTCAAGCCGGGCGGGCGAATCGTGATTTGTGAGTTCTCGCGGCCGCCCCTTCGGGTGCTGCGCGCGGGGTACCACGCCTACTTGCGCTACGTGATGCCGCTGATCGCCGGGGCTGCGAGCTCCAACCCCGAGGCATACCGTTACCTGTTCGATTCGATCCGCGAGTGGCCCGAGCAGTCTGTTCTCAGCCAGTGGCTGCGATCGGCGGGCTTTGCGCAGGTCGCCTACCGCAACCTCTCGTGGGGGGTGGTCGCCCTGCACCGGGGGCGCAAGCCCGCCGGCGCATCCGCGCAGTAAGCCGCCCCGACCGCCTCGACAGATCGGCACACCGTTGACTCGCCTTCCTCCGCTCGCTCGCCGCAGCAAGACGCTCAGCGCGTCGCTCGGCCTCGGCGAGAAGCTGTTTGCCTCGAGCGAAGAGCGACGCTTTGCCGAGGCCATCGAGACCGGTCTCGTCGAGGTCGAAGAAGGCCTGCTCAACGAGGTCGCCTTCGCCGACGACATGGCCGACGTGACCTCGCGCTATTTGCTCGAGGCCGGAGGTAAGCGCATTCGGCCCGTGTTGACGCTGCTCACGGCTCAGCTCGGCGACGGCAACAATTACGCCGTCATCACTGCCGCGCAGGCGGTCGAGATCACGCACCTTGCCTCGCTGTATCACGACGACGTCATGGACGAAGCAGAGATGCGTCGCGGTGTGCCGAGCGCGCAGAACGTCTGGGGCAACTCCGTGGCGATCTTGACGGGCGACCTGCTCTTTGCCCGCGCGAGCAAGCTCGTGGCGGGCCTAGGCGAGGGCGCCATCAAGCTGCAGGCCGACACCTTCGAGCGGCTATGTCTCGGCCAATTGCACGAGACCATCGGACCGCGCGGCGACGACGACCCGATCGAGCACTACTTGCAAGTGCTCGCCGACAAGACCGGCTCGCTCATCGCGGCGGCTGCCCAGATGGGCGTCATTTTCTCGAATGCTCCCGAAGAGTACGCGGCGCCCGTCGTGGCTTTCGGCGAGAAGATCGGCGTGGCCTTCCAGCTCATCGACGATGTCATCGACCTCGCCGAGCCCGAGGCCGAAACCGGCAAGCCGCAAGGCACCGATTTGCGCAGCGGAGTCGCGACGCTTCCCCTCCTGTTCTTGCGTCGTGCCGCGCTGACCGATCCTGACGCGGCGGCATTGCTCGCTCGCATCGAGCGCACGGTCGAAAGCGCCGGTCACAGTGACGAGGTGGCGGCTGCGATTGCCGAACTGCGTGCGCACTCGGTCACGGCAGAAACTCTCGACGAAGCCCGGCGCTGGGCCGACGAAGCCGTTGCGGCCCTCGCGCCCCTGCCCGAGGGCCCCGTCAAGCTTGCTCTCACGAAGTTCGCCGAAGCGGTCGTCGACCGCAGCACCTAGGCCGCTCGGCGCCCTCCACCCTCACCCCACAGAAAGACACGCACGCGCATGACCAAGCTCAGGCTCGCCATTGTCGGTGCCGGACCCGCCGGCATTTACGCCGCCGACATTCTGCTCAAGCACGAGCGCTCGTTCGATGTCTCGATCGACCTCTTCGAGCAACTGCCTGCGCCCTACGGTCTCGTGCGTTACGGCGTGGCCCCCGACCACCCGCGCATCAAGGGCATCATCAACGCTCTGCGCGAGGTGCTCGACTCGGGCGACATCCGCATCTTCGGCAACGTGCACTACGGCACCGACATCACCCTCGATGATCTGCGGCAGCACTACCACGCCGTCATTTTCTCGACGGGGGCGATTCGGGATGCCGCGCTCGACATCCCCGGAATCGACGCCCACGGCAGCTACGGCGCGGCCGACTTCGTCAGCTGGTATGACGGTCACCCCGACGTGCCCCGCGAGTGGCCGCTCGAGGCCCAGTCGGTCGCCGTCATCGGCAACGGCAACGTGGCGCTCGACGTCGCGCGCGTGCTCGCGAAGCACCCCGACGACCTGCTGCCCACCGAGATTCCCGACAACGTCTACCAGGGCCTTCTCGCCTCGCCCGTGACCGACGTGCACGTTTTCGGTCGCCGTGGCCCCATGCAGGTCAAGTTCACGCCGCTCGAACTGCGTGAGCTCGGTGAGCTGCGTGACGTCGACATGATCGTGCACGACGAAGACTTCGACTACGACGAGGCCTCGCAGCGCGCGATCGAGACCAATAAGCAGATCACCGTCATCGACCGCGTCTTCACGCAGTGGCGCGCGCGCGAAACTGGTCAGGCCTCGCGTCGCTTGCACTTGCACTTCTACGCCAAACCCCTCGAGGTGCTGACGGATGCTGAGGGCCGCGTCTCGGGCTTCCGCTACGAGCGCACGCGTCCCGATGGTCACGGCGGGGTTGAAGGAACCGGCGAAGTGCGCGAGGTCGCCGTGCAAGCTCTCTACCGCGCGGTCGGATACTTCGGCTCACCGCTCGACGGCATCCCGTTCGACGAGCGCCACGGCGTCGTCCCCAACCATGAGGGTCAGGTGCTGGGCGACGACAACCAGACGGTTCCGGGTGTCTACGCCACGGGCTGGATCAAGCGCGGGCCCGTCGGTCTCATCGGCCACACCAAGAGCGACGCGATGGAGACCGTGCAGCACCTCGTGACCGACCAGGCCTCGTGGTGGAGCCCCGAGAACCCCGACGAGCAGTCTGTTGTTGACCTGCTCGACAGTCGCGGAGTGCTCTACACGAACCTCGACGGCTGGCACCGCCTCGATGCCCACGAGATTGCGCTCGGTGAGCCGCACGGCCGTGCGCGCATCAAGGTCGTGCCGCGCGACGAGATGCTGCGCATTTCGCGCGACTAAACCGTCGCAGTTAGACGGCGGTGTCGGCCGTCACGGCCCAGCCGAGGGCGACGAGCTCGCGCAGCACGTCGAGGTCGATCGCCGAGAGCCGCGTGACGTAGACACAGTCGACGCCCGTGGTGTGCGTGCCCAAGCGCTCGAGCAGTGCGGGTGCGTCAGGATGCGTTTGCAGTCCGTAGAGCGACAGCTTGGCTTTGCGGGGCGAAAACGCGGCACGAGGCCAGATTCCGTCGCGCCCGCTGGCGTAGTGGTAGGCGTAGGTGCCGAACCCGACGATGGATGGGCCCCACATGACCGCGGGGGCACCCGTCACCGACGAGAAGAGCTCGACCAGCTCAGCACCCTCGGCGCGGCGCCGGTCATCGAGAGTGGCGAGGAAATCGCTCACGGGAACATCCGTCGGCAGCGTTTTTGCGCTCATGCGCGCCACCCTAGCGACATCAGACCTCGCGTGTCATGTAGACGCTGTTGGGGTCGAGTGTGTAGTCGCCGAAGGGCGGGCACTCGGTGAATCCGTGCCGCGCATAGAGGCGCCGCGCCGGAGCGAAGAAGTCTTGCGAGCCCGTCTCGAGGCTGAGGCGGCGGTAACCGCGGTGCTGCGCCTCGGTGATGACGTGCTCGAGCAGCCGTCGGCCGAGTCCGCGGCCGCGTGCCTCGGCGACCGTGCGCATCGACTTGATCTCGCCCTCGTCGGGCGACAACTCGCGCAACGCGGCACAGCCGAAAAGCACACCGTCATCCCACAGCGTCCACATCGTCATGTCGGGGCGGCGAAGGCCCGTGAGGTCGAGGGCGTGCACGCTTTCGGCGGGGCTCGTCGCGTGCATATCGGCCAAGTGGTCGGCAAGAAGGGCGTGAACCTCGGGCCGTGTCAGGTCGTCGATCTCGATGTGCATAGCTATTGCACGGTAGCAGTCACGCGCGCGAGGTCGTCGAAGATGCGCATGTGGGCGGGGCGCCGCAGCCACTGCTCAAGTGTGAGCTCGCGCGAGTTCTCGCGGTAGGCCTGCTCGATCGCGCGCAAGTCGCGAATGATCGAGTCGCCGCGCACCATGACCGAGACTTCGAGGTTGAGGCTGAACGAGCGCATGTCCATGTTGCTCGAGCCGATGATCGCGACCTCGTCGTCGATCGTGAAGTGCTTCGCGTGCAGAATCGTCGGCGCCCGATAGAGCCAGATGCGCACCCCGGCCCGCAAGAGCTCTTCGTAGTACGAGCGCTGCGCGTGAAAGACGAGGGTCTGGTCGCCGATCT
>JBDKJR010000188.1:0-3365 GCA_039796515.1 Actinomycetota bacterium | reverse complement strand
CATCCGCTGGCACGCATAACCTTCCGCCGAAAGCAGGCGTGTTCATCGCAACCCTTGAAGACGATCGAATCGTCTTTCTTGCAGGACATGATCGACAGGTAGTCGCCGAACTCGTCGTAGGAGTCAACCTGGCGGGCTTCACGACGGAGATGGTTTACCGTGGCAACCCTGTTGACAAGCCCTGCTTGCGGCTCCTCTTCTCGGGCGGCAGCGTAGTTGACGTCGTGCTGCATGACATCGCGACGCGGAAGATGCTCACCGCAGACCGTGTTCGAGCCCTCCCGTCATCGCCTTAGTCGGCAACTAATCCACTCGTTCGAGGCAGGTCCCGGCTGGAAGCCGTACCCTCGCTCGGCCAACAGAAGCGAGAGTTCTTGGCGGCTGTCTGAGGGCCATCTCTGGGTGCGTGCTTCGGAGTCAGGGGCGTCTGAACGATTCCCAATGTTTGGGTTTCGAGTCTCGTCAGGCAAAAAAGACCAGGCTCTCGCGATGTCGGACCGAGCCTGTACTGGCTGATCGGCCATCGGCGCGGGAGCTGGTGCTACGTCAGCTTGGGCGGCCGAGGGAGCTTCGGTGGCCGGTTTCGCGGCTCAGGCTTCGGGAGTCGCGCCGCTGAGTTGAGGTACAGGAATGCGACGACCGCGTAGAACACGACGCTGATCATCGTGCCGGTGACTGTCTGTTGCTCGACCACGCGCGTGAACGATTCTTGCCCGAGTGCCGCCCCGACCAGACCAACGACCATGACAAACGTGGCAAACACGGCCAAGAAGCCGATCACACGGCTGAGCGTGCGCCGGGCAGTCATCTGCCACCAGGGTCGAGCCGGCTCGTCCGGCTCATCGGCGCCCCGAAAAATGCGGGCGCCATACACTATGCCCGCCAGGGTGAGCACATCGTTGATGGCGAACGCGACGTCGCCCGGAACGCCAAAGTCGATCAGTGACACGGCGAGGTAGCCCGCGAGCCAGACCCCGACGACGTAGAGCAGCTTGACGTACCACCGACGAATACGAAAGCTCAGCATCCTCTGCACGTCAGTGACCTCGATTCATGAGCACGCGTCGAACCTATACGTGATGTCAGACTGGTCCACGTGACGAATCGCGACGAACGCACAAGAACCCTCCGCTGGATCCGTGCCTGGCTGATCTTCTTCATCGTCGCGATCGTGGTCAGCGGCGTCACGGCGTTTCCGCTCGAGACCGAGTTGCGATGGGGCTCCGATCTGCTGCGGGCAACGCCCATCCCGCAGCTCGCCCCTGAGTTCGTGGCGTGGATCGACCGCATTCGCGACGCGCTCATCGCCACGAACGACGACTACCCGTTCTTGGCCTACGGCACCGACTGGCTCGCGTTCGCGCACATCGTCATCGCGATCGCCTTCATCGGCCCGCTGCGGGATCCCGTGCGCAATATCTGGATCATTCAGTGGGGCATGATCTGCTGCGTTGCCGTCATTCCGTTGACGCTGATCGCCGGCAGCGTGCGCGGCATTCCTGTGGGCTGGATGCTCATCGACATGTCATTCGGAGTCTTCGGTATCATCCCGCTCATCATCGTGCACCGGCTCATTCGCAAGCTCGAGCGCATCGACGCGACCCACGGTGCTGCAACCCCATAGTCCGCTGAAGGCATGGATTCATTTAATTTAGAAAGCTGACACACCCGCGTCGCGTGCGTCACCGCCCGCATCGGCGTGCCGTCGCCAACTCGCGATTCCTGCCTCGATCCGCTGAAAGGTGCACAATCTAAGGGTGACCGCCGAGAGCGCGCCGAGAGGGTTTCAACCATTTCCGATCATTGAGACGCGACGGCTGGTGATGCGAGAGTTCGACGCCGGGGATGCTGATGGTCTCTTCGATCTTCGTCGCGACGCTGTGGCCCAGCGATACAACGATGAACCGATGTCGAGGAAAGCGCAGGCGATCGAACTTATCGATTCAATGGCGAGCGGGTTCGCGGCGGGAAGGTCGATTCACTGGGCGGTAGTTGAGCGTTCCTCCGATCGCCTCATCGGGCTCTTTGGCATCAATGACTGGAATTCGCACCACCGTAGAGCGTCGGTTGGTTACAACCTCTCCCGCGATGAGTGGGGCCGGGGTTTGGCGAGCGAAGCCCTCGATGCTGTTGTGCGTTTCGCTTTCACTGTGTTGGGCGCACACCGCATTGAAGCGGAAACGATTGTCGACAACACCGCGTCGGTTCGCCTTCTCGAACGCCTTGGTTTCGTCTGCGAGGGCGTTCGGCGCGATTACTCGCTCGAAGACGACGGCCAATTTCACGACTCGGCCTTCTATGCGCTTCTTGACGCCACATATCGCCGGAGAGGGCAGCCATAATTTCATTCGCATTGCCGTCTTCGGGCCGCTGTGCCACTCGCGGTGACCCTGCCGCCGCAACCCCATAGGTGGCTCATAGGATTGCCATTGAATCCGCATAGCTGAGCAACCCACAGTGGCAGTCATGACATCACGACTCTTCGGCCGCCGCCGGCTTGCCCTTGCCACAACCGCCACCCTTGCCGGCGTCTCGCTCATGCTCGCCGGGTGCAGCACCGCGGTGACGACCGACACGACCTCGTCAACGACTACGAACGCCGCATCGACCGCGGTCTATGAGACCGTCGACTCGATCACGACGACCACGACGGCTGAGACCATCGCCGCGACCGCCGAGGCGGCCGAGGCCTTTCTCGCCACGCTGAGCGACGAGCAGCGCGCGAGCGTTGTGTACGCCTTCGACGACCCGACCAAGTCGACCTCGTGGACGAACTTTCCCGTCACCTTCGTTCAGCGCGCGGGGTTGAACCTCGCCGACCTCACTGACGAGCAGCAGGCCGCTGCCCTCGTGGTCATGCAGGCGCTGCTGAGTGACGAGGCCTACACGACCATCGCCACCATCATGAATGGTGATGTCTACCTGGTCGAGAACAGCACGACGACCGAGACCTCGCTCGGGCAGTACTACGTCGCCTTCTTCGGCGACCCCTCTGACACGGCGAGCTGGGCCGTGCAGTTCGGCGGTCACCACCTCGGCATCAACGCGACGCTCAATGGGGCCGAGCCCTCGATCACGTTCGCGCCGACGCACCTGGGTGTGCAGCCGCTCGCGTATCCGGGAGCCGACGGCTCGACCGTCGAAGCCTTCGGGGGCATCTATAGCGACGCCTTCGCCTTCTTCACCAGCCTCACAGCCGAACAGCAGTCGACGCTTTTCGCGGGCGACGTCACGATGTGCGCGCCGGGCGACACGTGCGACTTCCCCGTCGGAGCCGGCCTTCTCGGAGCCGACCTGACTGATGAGCAACGGATGCTCTTGCTCGACCTCATCGCCAACTGGGCAGGTATGGCCGACGAGCAGTC
>JBDKJR010000187.1:0-3272 GCA_039796515.1 Actinomycetota bacterium | reverse complement strand
CGACGCCCTGGCTAATGCGGCCCTCGACCATCGACGTGCCGAGCGTGCCGGCGTTGAAGTTGACGAAGCCCTCGTGCATGACGGTGGTGCCGGGCGAGAGGTAGGCGCCGAGCCGCACGCGCGAGGCATCGGCGATCCGCACGCGCGGGGGCGTGACGTAGTCGAGCAGGCGCGGAAACTTGTCGACCCCGAGCGCCGAGATGCCCGCCTGCTGCAGCGCGGGGCGCCGCGCGTCGAAGTCGTCGGGGTGCATGGGGCCCGCGGTCGTCCACATGACGATGGGCAGGTGGCCGAAGATGCCATCCAACGACAGCGTGTTGGGCTGCACGAGGCGGTGGCTGAGCAGGTGCAGCCGCAAGTAGGCATCGGGGGTGGATGCCGGGGGCGCATCCAGATCGATCGTCACCGTGCGGGCCTCGCGGCGCACACCCCGGCGAGCATCCTCGCCCTGCAAGTGCTCGATCTCGGCGGGAACGATGTAGGGGTCGCGGCCGTGCGGCAGCGTGCCGAGCTCGGGGCGCGGATACCAGGTGTCGAGCACCTCGCCGTCGGCGAGCCGCAGCGTCACGAGGCCATAGCCCCAGGCGTGGCGCGTAACGCGCTCAGAATCGGTGGCAGAGGCGGCGGTGTTCGAGCTCGACATGACTCCAGGCTACCGGGGCCCGATTACGCTGGAACCGTGATCGAGACCGCGGCCCCCGACCTGCCCGTGCACGAGGGCGTCGTGGCCCTGACGGCCGCGATGGTCGACATCGCGAGTGTCTCGGGCGATGAGCGGATGCTCGCCGACGCGATCGAGCGCGCGCTGAGCATCCACGCCCCGCACCTCGAGGTGCTGCGCGACGGTGACGCGCTCGTCGCCCGCACGCAGCTGGGCCGCGCGCACCGCGTCGTCATCGCGGGCCACATCGACACCGTGCCCATCAACAACAACCTGCCGAGCCGCCTCGAGGGTGACGCGGCAACGGGCACGCTGCACGGTCGCGGCACGGTCGACATGAAGGGCGGGTGCGCCGTCATGCTCGCGCTCGCGGTGCAGCTCGACGCTCCCGACTACGACGTCACGTGGGTCTGGTACGACCACGAGGAGGTCGCGAGTGACCTCAACGGTCTTGGTCGCCTCGCGCGCACGCACCCCGAGCTGCTCGCCGCGGACTTCGCGATTCTCGGTGAACCGTCGAACGCGGTCGTCGAGGGCGGTTGCAATGGCACGCTGCGCGTTGAACTGCGGGCAAGCGGCCGCCGCGCCCACTCGGCGCGCGCCTGGATGGGCGAGAACGCGATTCACGCCCTCGCCCCCGCCCTGGCCCTGCTCGCGAGCTACGAGCCGCGCTCGATCGAGGTCGACGGCCTCGTCTATCGCGAGGGCCTCAATGCCGTGGGCATCAGCGGGGGAGTCGCCGGCAACGTCATTCCCGATGCGGGCGTGCTCACCGTCAACTACCGCTTCGCTCCCGACAAGTCGGCGGCCGAGGCCGAGGTTTCCGTGCGCGAACTGTTTGCCGCCGCGGCACCGGCAATCGAGCTCGTCGTGACCGACTCGGCAGGCGGGGCGCGCCCGGGGCTGGATGCCGCGCTCGCGCAGCACTTCATTGCCTCGGTCGGCGGCACCCCCGCGCCTAAGTACGGCTGGACCGATGTGGCGCGCTTTGCTGAGCTGGGCATCCCGGCCGTCAATTACGGCCCCGGAGACCCCTCGCTCGCTCACACCGACGACGAGCGAGTGCCCGTCGAGCAGATCATTGCGTGCGAGCGCGGATTGCGAACGTGGTTGACCGGCGCGTAAGCGCGAGCCACCCGCTGTGGTGGCTCAGCGTGGTCGCGGTGTGGGTCGTGTCGCGATTGGTGACGACGGTCATTCTGCTGTCGGCCGCGGCCCGCCAGGGCGATAACCCGTGGACGAGCGCGAACCCCGGCTACCTCGACTTCGCGCGCCTGTGGGACGCCCACTGGTATTACATCATCGCCGCCGTCGGCTACCCCGACGAGATTCCGCGCGACGAGAACGGCCTCGCGGGCGAGAACGCGTGGGCGTTCATGCCTGTCTATCCGGCGCTCATTCGATTCGGGATGTCCCTCACGGGTGATTTCTCACCGCAGGGCTTCGCCGCCGTAGCCGTGACCATCTCGCTCGTGGCGAGTCTCGGGGCTGCCCTGCTCTTCTTCGCGCTTGCGCGACGGTGGCTCTCGCCGGGTACGGCGCTGCTCGCAACGGCCCTGTTCTGCGCCGCCCCCCTCTCGCCGATTCTGCAAGTGGGCTACGCCGAGTCGCTGCACCTCGTTCTGCTGTTCTGGGCCCTGATTCTCGTGCTCGATCGCCGCTGGGTCGTGCTGCCGTTCGTTGTCACCGTCATGGCCCTCACGCGACCGAGCGGCCTCGCTTTCGCCCTCATGCTCGCCCTCGTGTGGGCGTGGCGATGGATGCGCCGCCACGACGAGGAATTCGGCACGGTTGAGCGGCTTCGCCTGGCGCTCGCGACCGTCGTCGCGGGGCTCGCGGGCCTCGCCTGGCCGGGCATCGTCGCACTCTCGACGGGTGACGTCTTGGGCTACACCGACACCGAACTCGCGTGGCGTCGGCCCTACGTGGGCGACGTTGAACTGTTGCCGTTCACTCCGTGGTTTCAGGGGGCGCAGTGGTGGGGCGGGCAACAGTGGTGGCCAGGGCCCGCGCTGCCGGGGCTGCCGTGGTCGGCGGGAGAGGTGCTGGGGCCGGTCATCCTGATCGCCCTGCTGATTCTGGCGGGCGCTGCGTTCGCGCTACCCGCCATGCGCCGCATGCCCATCGAACTGCGGCTCTGGATCATCGCCTATTCGCTCTATTTGCTCGCGGTGTTCTTTCCGCAGTCGAGCACCTTTCGGTTGCTCGTGCCGCTCGCTCCCGCCTTGGGAGCGGTCGCGCTGGGCATCGTGAGCATCGGCACGCGCGCCCTCGCGGGCGGGTGGACGACGTCCCAGGCGCGGATGCTTCGAGTGGCTCTGACCGTGCTCGCCCTGAGCCTTGGCATCGCGGGACAGATCGCGTGGGTGCAGCTGGGGTGGTGGGTTGACACCTACGACTGGACACCGCCGTGATCACGCGATGAACAGTCGCTAAATCTGCGGTGTGACCAGGCGGAAAGGGGGCCGCTCGATTTAGCCGTAGGGGTTCCGTGAGGGATAATGGAACGCACTGTTCAGCGAAGGGGAGAACCAATGGCAGCCATGAAGCCCAGGACCGGCGACGGACCGATGGAGGCTGTCAAGGAAGGCCGCTTGATCATCGTTCGCGT
>JBDKJR010000186.1:0-2528 GCA_039796515.1 Actinomycetota bacterium | reverse complement strand
GCCGGGGGAGAAGGTCCGCGGTGGGCAAGCGGCGGAACCGTGGGGCAACACCGCGACGGTGGGCGGCGGATCAACGGGGCACCAGCGCGGCTGAGTGACGTCGTGGCAGCGCTGCCAGCGCGGCGGGGCACCGGCGCGGCTGAGCGACAGCGCGACAACGAAGCCAAGCAGTACAGCGCGGCAGCGCACACACCTACGCCCCGCCCACGGCCGCCCTCCACAGAGCGCGCAGCTCGTTTTCGTCGGGCAGCGCGGCGGGGCGCAGCTCGGCGTCGTCGGCCACGAAGTAGAACACGGCGGTGACGGCGTCGAGTGGCAGGCCCGCCCAGCGCGCATAGGCGATGCGATAGAGCGCGAGCTGGAGTTCTTTTGCCGCGCGGTCGGCGTCATCGCGGGGCGCTTTGCCCGTCTTCCAGTCCACGATCTCGACGCTGCGGGGGCGACGCGACGACCCGGGGCCACCCGAACCATCGCGCACCGGGTCGAAGTCGGGGTCGGTCGAGTACACGGCGTCGATCTTGCAAATCACGATGCGCCCCTCGAAGGGCACGTGCAGTTCGCGCTCGACATCGATCGGGGTGCGCGTGGCCCAGGCCGAGCGCTCGAAGGTTGCCTGCAGGGCGAGCAGGGCATCCGCATCGATGCCATCAACACCGCCGCCCGCGACCGATCCCGCGATCGCCCCCGAGAGGCCGCCCGCCTCGAGATCGAGCTCGCTCTCGAGGCTGTCGATGGCGTCGGGCATCGCTCCGATGCCGTAGCGCTGCTCAACCCAGCGGTGAAACACCGTGCCCAGTCGAGTAGCGCGATACGGGCGCTGCGGCATCGGGCGGCGAAGACGCTCGGCCACGTCGGCCGGAGCCGTGATGAAGTCTTTGAACGACGACGCCGGCACGCGCAGCGGCACCGACACGCGTCCGGTCGCGGCGAGCCGCTCGGCACGCTCGGCGAGCAGCAGATCAATCTCGCGCTGCCATCCGCGGCGGTCATCACCGCGCACCGTGGGGTCGGCCGCACGCACGCGCTCGGCCGCGGCCACTACGCGTTCGCGGCGGTGACCGAACGGATCGAGCGGCCACCACGGCTCACCGGCACTCTCGTCGATTGTCGGGTTCACGTCGTTGACCGGAGAATCCGGCAGGTCAGCAATGATGCCCCGCTCGACGAGCGGACCGAGAAACGCGCTCGGGCCACGCGGGCGGGCCTGCGACGCCCAGAACGAACCCGTCAGCAGGAGGCGATGTCGTGCCCGGGTCACCGCCACGTACGCCAAGCGGCGCTCTTCGCGCTCGAGGTGCGCGCTCACCTCCTCGCTGAAAACCGCGCGGCGCTCGAGCAACTCTTTGCGCGACTCGGCACCGCGCCACGCGAACACCGGCAGTTCGCTCGCGTCGCCCCGCAACTCATAGGGCAGCACGCCCAACCGCAACCAACCGACCGTTCCCTCGCGCGGCTTGCTCGGCAGCTCGTCGGCGACCATGCGCGGCACGACCACGTGATCCCACTCCAAACCCTTCGAGCCATGGATCGTGAGCACTTGCACGGTGCCCGGCTCGGGGTCTTCCGAACGCGGCGAGAGGTTGTCGCGCCACTCGGCCTCGCGCAGCCACCCGAGAAAGCCGCCGAGGGTGGCGTGGTCGGCGAGAGCAAGGTAGCCGTCGAGAGCGTCGAAGAAGGCTTCGCGCGGAGCCTCCCCGAGCGCTCGCGCGGGGTTCGCCGCCACCTCGATGTCGAGCATGAGGTCATGCTCGACCGAGACCACGAGGTCGGGCAGATCGAGAGCCGTGCGCGTGCGAAGGGTCGCGAACGTGCGCCCCGCATCCCGCAACCGCTCGAGTCCGACAGCCGTGAGGCTCTGCAATTGCGAGTGACCGTCGGGTGCTGTTGCGACGAAGTCGAGCGCATCGACGAGCGAGACGCCGTCGGTGCGGGCGACGGATGCGCGCAGTTTCTCTTTCACCTCGTCGCTGAAAGCGCGTTGCGCCAGGTCGCGGTCGCGCAACCACGACGCAATGCGACTGAGCGCGTGCAGGTCAGCCACGCCGATGCGCCAGCGTGGCCCGGCAAGCAGCCGCACGAGCTCGGTTCCGGCAGCCGGGTCATCGATGACCGACAGTGCACAGACCAGATCGGCGATCTCGGGCTGTTCGAGCAACCCTCCAATGCCGAGCACGTGCACGGGAACCTTGGCCTCGCGCAGGGCCGCGAGAAAAATCGGCTGCGTCGTGCGATTGCGCATGAGCAGGGCCGCGCTCGCGCGCAACGGGCGGCCGTCGGCATCGGCCGCGCCCGGAGCGCTGCCCGGAGGAGGCTCGGCCACGCGCTCGGCCAGCCAGGCGGCGACGGCACGCGCTTCGTCGTGCACGGTCTCGGCAAAGTGAACGTCGATGGCCTCGCTGCTCGCGACGGGCGAGGGGCGCAGGGTCGCCACGGCGACTCCCCCGCGAGCATTCAACGGTTCAACGAGAGCGTTGGCGGCATCCAGAATGACGGTGCCGTTGCGCCACGAGGTGCTGAGCGAAAAGCGC
>JBDKJR010000185.1:0-7981 GCA_039796515.1 Actinomycetota bacterium | reverse complement strand
TGGTACGTCGTCGACAACCTGCCACCGCAGATGCTTCGTCCCCTTGTCGACTTGGCCGTGCACCCCGGAAGCGCCCTACCGCGCATTGCCGCGGTGGTCGATGTGCGCGGGGGCAAACTGTTCGCCGACCTCGCAGCGATCATCACCGAACTGCGCGCACGCGACACGGTTCGCGTGGTCTTTCTCGAGGCGACGGATGCCGCGCTCGTGCGTCGGTTCGAGCAAGTTCGTCGGCCCCACCCCCTGCAAGACGACGGAACCTTGCTCGACGGCATCGCGCGTGAACGCGAGCGCATGCTCGAGGTACGCGAACTCGCCGACATCATCATTGACACGACCGAGTTCAACATTCACCAGCTCGCCACGACCGTGACCGAGATCTTCGCGGTTCAGGGCAGCGCGGGGGTCAAGGTGACGCTGCAGAGCTTCGGCTTCAAATACGGAGCGCCCGCCGACGCCGACATCGTGGCCGATGCGCGATTCTTGCCGAACCCGTTCTGGCAACCCGAACTGCGCGCGGGAACCGGCCTCGACGCTCCCGTCAGCGACTATGTGCTCGCACAAGAGGGAGCCGAAGAGTTTCTCACCGCATTCGTCGCGATGCTCCAGCCGGTTCTCGACGGCTACGGGCGCGAGAACAAGCGTCACGCGACGATCGCGATCGGCTGCACGGGGGGCAAGCATCGTTCGGTTGCTCTCGTTCAACAACTCGCCGAGCGCTTGCGCCTGGTGCCGCAGGTGAGCGTCACCGTGAAGCACCGCGACCTCGGACGCGAGTAAGGTCGAATGCCGTACCCCCGCATCGTGACTGACTTGAGAGGATGTGCCCACCGTGGCTTTGACCGCTGATGTGAAGCACGAGCTCTCGCAACTGGCGGTGACGAAAACCACGGTGCGCGCGGCCGAGCTCGCCACGGTTCTGCGGTTCGCGGGTGGCTTGCATCTCATTTCTGGTCGTGTCGCCGTTGAGGTCGAACTCGATACTCCTGAGATCGCGCGTCGCGTGCGCAAAGACCTCGTCGAGCTCTACGGCATGCGCAGCGATGCCGCAATGCTGTCTCCGGGCGGCATGCGCAAGACGCCCGCCTACGTCGTGCGAGTGTTGGAGGGCGGCGAGACGCTCGCCCGTCAGACGGGGCTTCTGGATGCTCGTCGCCGGCCCGTCCGTGGTCTCCCGAATCGTCTGACCACGGGTTCGCGCGACGAGCTCGCTGCCGTGTGGCGCGGAGCCTTTCTTGCTCACGGCTCGTTGACCGATCCGGGTCGATCTGCCGCACTCGAGATCACGTGCCCGGGCAACGAGTCAGCGATGGCCCTTGTGGGTGCCGCGGGGCGCCTCGGCATTGCGGCGAAAGCGCGTGAAGTGCGCGGGGTGCATCGCGTGGTCATCCGTGATGGAGAAAAGATCAGCCAGATGCTGCGCCTCATGGGGGCAGAGGCGACCGTCGGTGACTGGGAGGCCTTGCGCGCCCGTCGCGAAGTGCGCGCGACGGCTAACCGACTCGTGAACTTTGACGACGCCAACCTTCGGCGCTCGGCGCAAGCAGCGGTCGCCGCGTGTTCGCGTGTCGAGCGGGCCCTCGAGATTCTGGGTGATGACCTCCCCGAGCACTTGCGGTACGCGGGCCAATTGCGCCTCGACCATCGAGACTCGAGCCTCGATGAGCTTGGCCACCACGCCGACCCGCCCATGACGAAAGACGCGGTGGCTGGTCGCATTCGGCGCTTGCTGGCGATGGCCGATAAGCGCGCCGAACAACTGGGGATTCCGGGCACCGACGCCAACTTGCCGTCTGACCTCGAGATCGACTGATCGCGCGAGCGCGAGCTTCACCGCGACGACGATTGCGGGAACATCCCGGCATCGTTTCGGGTTGCCCTCGATAGACTGGCGCACCGTCAGCACGGTCGTCGGATGCCCGGCGCCGGACGCCCTACCAGGAGGAGAGCTCACTCTCATGTCTGTCTACACGCTTCCCGAGCTCGGCTACGACTACGCCGCGCTTGAGCCGCACATCAGCGCTCGCATCATGGAGCTGCACCACTCGAAGCACCACGCGGCCTACGTCGCGGGCGCCAACGGTGCGCTCGAGGCCATGGCCGAGGCCCGCGCGACCGGCTCGTTCGCCAACATCAACCGTCTCGAGAAAGACCTGGCTTTCCACCTCGGTGGTCACGTCAACCACTCGATCTTCTGGACGAACTTGTCGCCGGATGGCGGAGACAAGCCCGAGGGCGAACTCGCGGCCGCGATCGATGAGTTCTTCGGCTCGTTCGACCAGTTCGTCGCCCACTTCACCGCCGCATCCATGGGAATTCAGGGTTCGGGTTGGGGTGTGCTGTCGTGGGACCCGATCGGGCGTCGCTTGATCATCCAGCAGCTGTTCGACCAGCAGGGCAACACGGCGCAGGCGACCGTGCCGCTGCTGCAGCTCGACATGTGGGAGCACGCCTTCTACCTCGACTATGTGAACGTCAAGGCGGACTACGTGAAGGCGTTCTGGAACATCGTCAACTGGAAGAACGTCGCCGACCGCTTCGCGGCAGCACGCTCACACACCGACGGGCTCCTGCTACTGTCATAGATGGCGTCGAGGCCGGGGCTGATGCCCCGGCCGTCGCTGTTTTGGCGCCGCAAGGCACCCCCCACCTCTACCACCACCGTTGGCGCTGCAGAGCGCCGGAGCAACAGGAGACACCGTGAGCGTGAAAGTCGGCATCAACGGATTCGGCCGCATCGGACGCAACTACCTGCGGGCGGCTCTCGCCCAGGGCAGCGACATCGAAATTGTCGCCGTCAACGACCTGACGGACAACGCTGCTCTCGCCCACCTCCTCAAGTACGACTCCGTGGGTGGCGTGCTCGCTCACGACGTCTCGCACGATGGTGACTCGATCACGGTCGGCGGCCACCGCATCCGCGTGTTCGAAGAGCGCGACCCGGCCAACCTGCCCTGGGGCGAGCTCGGTGTTGACATCGTGATCGAGTCGACGGGTCGCTTCACGAAGGCCGAAGACGCCAAGAAGCACATCGCTGGTGGCGCCAAGAAGGTGCTCATCTCGGCTCCCGCGACGGGTGACGACGCCACGATCGTCATGGGTGTCAACGAAGAAACCTACGACCCGAAGAACCACGTCATCATCTCGAACGCGTCGTGCACGACCAACTGCCTGGCGCCGCTCGCCAAGGTGTTCAACGACGCCTTCGGCATTGAGCGTGGCTTCATGATGACGGCCCACGCCTACACGGCTGACCAGAACTTGCAAGACGGCCCGCACAGCGACTTGCGTCGTGCTCGCGGTGCCGCGATCAACATCGTTCCCGCCTCGACGGGTGCCGCGAAGGCGATCGGCCTCGTGCTGCCCGAGCTTCAGGGCAAGCTCAGCGGCTCGTCGTACCGCGTTCCGGTTCCCACCGGCTCGATCGTTGACCTCACGATCGTGACGCCCACCGAGGGTCTCACGGCGGAGAAGATCAACGCCGCGTACAAGGCTGCCGCGGCCGAGGGTCGCCTCAAGGGCTACCTGCAGTACACCGAAGACCCGATCGTGTCGAGCGACATCCAGCTCAACGCGCACTCGTCGATCTTCGACGCTGAGCTCACCAACGTGAGCGGCAACCTCGTCAAGGTTTCGGCGTGGTACGACAACGAGTGGGGTTACTCCAACCGTCTTGTTGACCTCACCGAGTTCGTGGGCGCCCGCCTCTAGGCGGGGCAGCGACAGGACGAGCTTCCGTGGCTCTGCGTACGATCGAGTCTCTCGGCGACCTGTCGGGTAAGCGCGTCATCGTTCGGTGCGACCTCAACGTGCCGCTCGCTGATGGTGCGGTCACCGACGATGGGCGCATCCGGGCGTCGCTTCCCACCCTCAACGCGCTCTTGCACCGCGGTGCGAAGGTTGTCGTGGTGTCGCACCTCGGCCGCCCCGAGGGTGCCCCCGACGAGCGGTACAGCCTCAAGCCTGTCGCGCAGCGTCTGAGCGAATTGCTCGGTGCACCGGTCGCGTTTGCGACCGACACCGTGGGCGATTCTGCTGTGGATGCCGTGGCTGGCCTCGCAGACGGCGAAATCGCGGTTCTCGAGAACCTGCGCTTCAATCCCGGCGAGACGGCGAAAGACGCGGGGGAGCGCCAGGCATTCGCAGACGCGCTCGCGCGCATGGGCGACGCCATGGTGTCGGATGGCTTTGGTGTCGTGCACCGCAAGCAAGCGAGCGTGTACGAGCTAGCGCTGACGTTGCCGAGCGCTGCCGGGTCTCTGATCTCTGCCGAGACCGACGTGCTCGACCGACTCACCGAGCGCCCTGAGCGGCCGTACACGGTCGTTCTGGGCGGCTCGAAGGTCAGCGACAAGCTGGGCGTCATTGCGCACTTGCTCCCGCGCGTCGACCGTCTGCTCATCGGTGGCGGCATGCTCTTCACCTTCCTCGCGGCGCAGGGCCACAAGGTGGGCGCGAGCCTGCTCGAGGTCGACCAGCTTGAGACGGTACGCGGGTATCTCGCCGACGCTGAGGCACGCGGTGTGCAGATCGTGTTGCCGACCGATGTCGTTGTCGCCGAGCGGTTCGCCGCCGACGCTCCGCACACGGTGCAGCCCGCCTCGGGTATTGAAGATGGCCCGGCCGGAGCATCCGGTATCGGCCTCGACATTGGCCCCGAGACGGCAGCGGCATTCGCCGGCCTGGTGGCCTCGTCAACGACGGTGTTCTGGAACGGCCCGATGGGGGTCTTCGAGTTCCCGGCGTTCGCCGGTGGCACGCGCGCCGTTGCCGAAGCGCTCACGCGCGTGTCGGGCCTTGGCGTGGTGGGTGGTGGCGACTCGGCCGCTGCCGTGCGGGCGCTCGGCTTTACGAACGACGATTTCGGCCACGTCTCCACCGGGGGCGGGGCCAGCCTCGAGTTTCTCGAGGGCAAGAAGCTCCCCGGCCTGGAGGTCCTCGGATGGCAGTAGCACGCGTCCCGCTTATCGCGGGCAACTGGAAGATGAACCTCGACCACTTGCAGTCGATCGCATTCGTGCAGAAGCTCGCGTGGAGCCTGCGCGACGCCAAGCACGACTACGCGCAGGTTGAGGTGGCCGTCTTCCCGCCGTACACCGACCTCCGCAGCGTTCAGACCCTCGTGAGCGCCGACAAGCTCGAGTTGCGCTACGGCGGCCAAGACCTCTCGGTGCACGACAGCGGTGCCTACACGGGAGAGATCTCCGGCGCGTTTCTCGCAGCGCTCGACTGCCGTTACGTGATCATCGGCCACAGCGAACGTCGTCAGTATCACGCCGAGACTGACGAGGTCGTTGCGCAGAAGACCGTCGCCGCCCTGCGCCACGGACTCGTGCCCGTGGTGTGTGTGGGTGAAACTGCTGACGACCTCGAGAAGCACGGTCCGTCGGCCGTGCCGGTTGCGCAGTTGCGTGTCGTCCTCGGTGCCCTCGCGGCCGACGCCGACATTGTCGTGGCCTACGAGCCCGTCTGGGCGATCGGATCGGGTCAAGCGGCTACGCCGGAGCAAGCACAGCAAGTGTGTGCCGCGTTGCGTGCGACCATAGCCGAGGTTCTCGGAGACGACGCTGCTGAGCGCACGCGCATCCTCTATGGCGGCTCGGTCAAGGCGGCGAACATCGCCGGCTTCATGAAGCACAAGGATGTCGACGGCGCTCTCGTCGGTGGCGCAAGCCTCGACGTCGATGAGTTCTCGAGCATCGCGCGGTTTCAGAAGCACGTCGGTACCGCCTGACCCTCCCTCCGCCCTCCGTCCGGTAGGGTAGGAGACTGTTCGAAACGTGCGAGAGGTACTAGTCGTGGAAATTCTTCAGGTCGTGCTCCAGGTCATCCTGGGAATCACGAGCCTTCTGCTCACCCTGATGATCTTGCTGCACCGTGGTCGCGGTGGCGGGCTCTCCGACATGTTCGGCGGCGGTGTCACGTCGAACCTCGGCGCTTCGGGCGTTGCCGAGCGCAACCTCAACCGCATCACGATCATTCTTGCCCTCGTCTGGGTGAGCTCGATTGTCGTGCTCGGTTTGATCACGCGCTTCGACGCGGCCTAAGGAGCACATCATGGTCTCAGGTGGCAGCGCCATCCGCGGCTCGCGCGTCGGCTCGGGCCCCATGGGCGAGCAAGACCGCGGCATTCACGCCGAACGCATCTCGATCTCGTATTGGGATGCCATGGGCAACGAGACGGTGCGCCACTTTGCGGCCAACCTTCCCGAAGAAGAGATTCCCGAGCTGATCGACTCACCCTCGACGGGTTTGCCGGCCGGTCGCGACAAGAACAACCCTCCGCAGGTCGCGAAGAACGAGCCCTACAAGACTCACCTCGCCTACGTGAAAGAGCGCCGCACCGACGAAGAGGCGGCGCAGATTCTCGACGAGGCGCTGCTCAAGCTGCGCCAGCGCCGCGGCACCGCGTAGTCGTTACTCGGCCGTCATCCATTCGGCCTGATCCATCGCCCCGGTCCAGTAGCTGGTCGGGGCGATGAGTGCTTCTGGCACTTCGGACGAGGCCTCGTGATCGATGAAGAACACCGTGCGCTTCGTGCCGAGCACACCGCCCACGGGAACATCGGCCACCGCGGCGCCCGCGAGAGCGAGCCCCAGGGCCGCGGCCTTATCGGCTCCCGCGAGAACAAGCCAAATGCGCTCTGAGGTATTGATGAGCGGCAGCGTGAGGGTCAAGCGCTCGGGCGGAGGCTTGGGGGAGTTACGCACGGCGATGACGCCGACGTCGCTCACCCGGGGGCCCTCACGCTCGGGAAAGAGTGACGCAATGTGGCCGTCGGGGCCCACGCCGAGAAAAGTGATGGCGAAGGTCGGGAAGGTTCCGTCGCCCGCTGCGAGCAGCTCATCGCGGTAGCGTTGGGCCGCGGCGTCAAGATCGAGCCCTTCGTTAGATGCCGGGAACGCGTGCACGTTGCCGGCAGGAATCGCAATGTGGTTGAGAAGCGCATCGCGCGCTTGCTGTTCGTTGCGGTCGGCGTGGCCTTTCGGCACCCAGCGCTCGTCGCCCCACCACATGTGCACGCGGGTCCAGTCGATCTGATCGCGGCCCGGGTGCGCGGCGATGGCCGCGAGAACCTCGATGCCCACGCTCCCGCCCGTGAGAACAACATGGGCCTCGGCTTGATCGTCGAGAAGGTCGATCATCTTCGTCAAGAAGCGAGCGGCAACCGATCCCGCCAGAGCCTGTCGGTTGGCGTGCACGAGAACCCGGCGTTCAGTGGTCACGAGAGTGGAGCCTTTCTAGCAGTGCGAGTTACGCCGAGCTTAGGCGCGTGTCGAGCTGCCAAACCCGCTCGCGAGCACGGCACCGAACTCGTCGTCAGGGTCGAGCCTACGCAGTTCTTCGGCAAGACATTCACGCAGGCCGCGGCGAGGCAGCGACAACTCGTGCGTCGGCTGGCCCGGTTGCGTGAGCGTGACGACCGAGGTGTGGGTGCGCTCGAGCGTGATCGACCCGCTGTCGCGTTCGAGAACCACGCGGTGGATGCCCGTCGACGGGTGCTCGGACGCCACATCGACCACAACCTCAACCTCGAGCCGCAGGCCCAGCCAGGCCGCCAGAAGGGCCGTAGACGGGCTGTCGGGGGCACCAGCGACCTGGACGCGCGTGATGGGCTCATACGGCGGCTGATCGAGCGCGGCGGCGAGCTGGGCACGCCAGAGCGTCAAGCGCGTCCACGCGAAGTCGGTGTCGCCCGGGCGGTACCCGTCGGCGATGCGCGTGAGCGTTCCGTGGGGGTCGGTCGTTGCGGCGGCGTCGGTGATGCGGCGCTGGGCGAGACGGCCGAGGGGAGTTGCGTGCACAGCATCCGGGCACTCACCGGGCCACCACGACACGACGGGCGCATCGGGCAGCAAGAGGCCCGTGACGAGCCCGCGGAGGTCGGTTGCGGTGTCGCCGTGAGCCCGCAAAACGATCACTTCGCTCGCGCCGGCATCGCCGCCGACGCGGATCTCGGCGTCGAGTCGTGCGGTCGCG
>JBDKJR010000184.1:0-3667 GCA_039796515.1 Actinomycetota bacterium | reverse complement strand
ACCTCGCGCGCGCCGTCATCGGCGAGGGTGCGCGCATTCGCTTGCGCCCCAACTACTTTCCGTTCACCGAGCCGAGCGCCGAGCTCGACGTCTGGCACCCGACCTTCAAAGACGGCCCGCGTTGGATCGAGTGGGGTGGCTGCGGCATGGTCAACCCCAACGTGTTGCGCGCCGCCGGCATCGATCCCGAGGTCTATCAAGGCTTCGCGTTTGGAATGGGCATCGAACGCACGCTCATGTTCCGCAACGGCGTGAGCGATATGCGCGACATGGTCGAGGGCGATGTGCGCTTCTCGCAGCAGTTCGGAATGGTGGTCTGATGCGCGTTCCCCTCTCGTGGCTTCGCGAGTATGTCGACCTGCCCGCAACGGGCGATGCGATGGCGGATGCCGAAGCACTGCACGCGGCTCTCGTTAAGGTCGGTCTCGAAGAAGAGGCGATCCACGGTGTTGCCCTCACGGGGCCCATCGTCGTGGGCCAAGTGCTCGAGTTCGTCGAAGAGCCGCAAGCCAATGGCAAGACGATTCGCTGGTGCCAGGTGCTCACCGCGCCGGGTGAGACCCGCGGCATTGTCTGCGGTGCCCGCAACTTTGAGGTCGGCGACAAGGTCGTCGTCACGTTGCCCGGTGCGGTGCTGCCCGGCCCGTTCCCCATCGCCGCCCGCAAGACCTACGGTCACGTCTCGGACGGCATGATCGCGAGCGCTCGCGAACTCGGGCTCGGCGACGAGCACGATGGCATTTTGCGCCTCACGACGCTCGGGCTCGACCCCGAGGTTGGTACCGACGCGATCGCTCTGCTCGGGCTCGATGACCTTGCGGTCGAGGTCAACGTCACGCCCGACCGTGGCTACGCGCTGTCGATTCGCGGCATCGCTCGCGAATACGCGCACTCGACGGGTTCATCGTTCCGCGACCCCGCGGCCGTGCCCGCACTCGGGCAGGGCTCGGGCTTCACGGTCGTCGTCGATGACCGTGCACCCATTCGTGGTCGTCGCGGGTGTGACGCCTTTTTCACGCGCGTCGTTCGCGGCATCGATCAGAGCCGCACGACCCCCGCGTGGATGGTCTCGCGGCTCGAACTGTCGGGCATCCGGTCGATCTCTCTCGTTGTTGACATCACCAACTACGTGATGCTCGAACTCGGGCAACCGATTCACGCCTACGACCTCGCTGCGCTGAGCGGAGGCATCACGGTGCGCCGCGCGATCGTGGGGGAGTCGGTGACGACCCTCGATGGGCAGACGCGCACGCTGCACCCCGAAGACCTGCTCATCACCGACGACTCAGGCCCCATCGGCCTGGCGGGAGTCATGGGCGGCGCAAGCACCGAAGTCAGCGAGACCACGATCGACGTGCTCGTCGAGGCGGCCCACTTCGAGCCCGTCTCGATCGCGCGCACGGCACGTCGCCACAAGTTGCCGAGTGAGGCTTCTCGTCGGTTCGCGCGCGGCGTCGACCCGCTTGTCGCCGAGCCCGCCGCGCAGCGCGTCGTCGACCTGCTCGTCGAGCTCGCGGGTGGCACGGTTGACACCCTCGGCTCGCGCTGGATCGACGCGCGCCCCGCAGCAACCATCCACCTCGCCGAAGGCTTCATCGACGCCCTGATTGGCGTGGACTTCTCGCTCGACGAGATCACCGATTCATTGCGCGATATCGGATGCTCGCTGAAGGTGCAGACCGACGGCTGGCAGGTCACCCCGCCGAGCTGGCGGCCCGACCTCGTCGACGCTCCGTCGCTCGCCGAAGAAGTGGCCCGCATCGTGGGATACGACCGCATCCCGGCCGTGCTGCCCGTCGCGCCGCCCGGCCGTGGGCTCACGCGTTCGCAGCGAGTGCGCCGCGCGACGGCCAACGCTCTGGCCGCCGCGGGCCTCACCGAAGTTCTCGCGTATCCCTTTGTCTCGCGCGACGACGTGGCGCTCACCGACGGTGACGCCCCGAGCGTGGCGATCGCCAACCCCTTCGACAGTGACACGGGTCAGTTGCGCCGCAGCCTCATTCCGGGTCTCACGCGCATCGCACACCGCAACATCGCGCGCGGCCTCACCGACCTCGCTCTCTTCGAGATCGGCGCGGTCTACCTGCCGGAGGCCGGGGCGAGTTACGGCGTCGCCGAGGTGCCCACGGCACACGAGCGGCCGCAGGGTGACGTGCTCGACGAGCTCGAGCGCAGCATCCCGGCCCAGCCGTGGCACCTCGCCGCGCTCTTCGTCGGCGATCGGCGCTCGCGCGGTATCGGCCAGTCGGCAGAGCCCTCGGGCATTGCGGATGCTCTGGACGCGGCGCACGCGGTCGCGGCCGTCGCGGGCGTGACGCTGCGCGTCGAGACCGGTTCGCACCCCGCTCTTCACCCGGGTCGCACGGCGGCCGTTTTCGTGGGAGACACGCACGTCGGTATTGCGGGTGAACTGCTCCCGGCCGTTGCCGTCGAGCGCGACTTGCCCCGCCGCGTGGGAGTTCTCGAACTCGACCTCGAGGCGATCATCGCCCTCGGGTCGAGCGAGGTCGAGGCGGGCACGATCGCGGCCTTCCCCGCGGCCACGCAAGATCTGTCCCTGGTCGTCGACGAAGCGGTGCCCGCAGGCGCCGTTCGTCAGGCCGTGATCGACGGCGCGGGCGCGTTGCTCGAGTCGGCGGTGTTGGTTGACGACTACCGCGGAGCGGGCCTCGAGCCGGGCACGAAGTCCGTCACGCTCGCGTTGCGGTTTCGCGCGGCCGACCGCACCCTCACGGCTGCCGAGGCGACCGAGGCGAAACTCGCGGGGCTCGCGGTCGCGACGCAGCGGCACGGCGCGACCCTGCGCGCGTAGGCACCCCTCACACAACGGCGGGGTCGAGCATCAGCTCGACCCCGCCGTTGTTCGTGAACAGAGTTACTTGCGACCGCCACCCAGCAGGCCGCCCAGGGCGCCCGCGATGAGGTCTTGACCCTGCGGGCTCGAGATGAGGCCACCGAGAAGGTCGCCGAGCGGGTTTGCGCCCGACTCCGACTTCTTGGCCGGTTCGGGCTCGGCCTTGGTCGAGCCACCCATGAACTGGTTGGCAACGTAGGCGAGAACAATCGGGGCGATGATCGGCAGCACCTGCGCGACGATCGCTCCGATGTCAATGCCTCCGGGAGCATCCGCCTTCGATGCGGCGGCGAGGGCCACGTCGTTCTTCTTGGCACCGAACACGTTGGCAACGATCTTCTCGCCGTCGGCCTCGTCGATGTCGGCGAGCTTGCGCGGGTTCTTGCCCTTGTGCTTGCCGAGAGCCTTCTCGAGCGACTGCGCGCCGCTCTCGTCTTTCGCGTTGGCGGCGAGGCCACCCACGATCGCCGGAACGGCAACGGCCACGGCAGCGCGGGCAACGCTCTCGTCGACGCCGAGCTTCTCGGCGATGTCGCCGATCGGGATGAGATTGATGAGTCCGCTGAGGTCGTCCATGACTGCTCCTTCTGTGCCGAGTTCGCGCGACGCGTTCCTGCGCGTCGAACGCCCATCGTATTCTCTGCAAGAGTTAACGACATGACGTTTTCCGTTGCGGTCGCCGGAGCGAGCGGCTACGCCGGCGGTGAAGTGCTGCGCCTCATGGCCGAGCACCCCGAACTGGAGGTGCGCACGGTCACGGCGCACAGCAACGCGGGGCAGCCCCTGATTGACGTGCACCCGCATCTTCGTTCG
>JBDKJR010000183.1:0-2736 GCA_039796515.1 Actinomycetota bacterium | reverse complement strand
GGCTTTGCGACCGTCACGAGCCCGGGCCGCCTGCAGCTCATTGGCATCGAGCCGAGCGTGCTCGTTGATGCGGCTCACAACCCGCACGGTGCCCAGGCGCTCGCGCGCGCCCTCATGCAGTCGTTCGCCTTCGACTCGATCACAGCCATCGTCGGCGTGCTCGCCGATAAAGACGATCGCGGCATCATCGAGGCCCTCGACCCGATCGTCGATCGATTCATCGTCTCGCGCTCTGACTCGGCCCGCGCGGTGGATGCCGACGAGCTTGCCGAGACCGTGACCGCCGTCGCGGGACCCGACCGCGTGCGCATCGAGCCCGACCTTGCCGTTGCTCTCGCCGAGGCACGCGACGAGGCGGGCCCCAATGACGCGATTCTCGTGACGGGGTCGATCACGCTCGTCGGTCAGGCAATGCTCATTGCGCGCGAGCAGAATTGGATGCTGTGACCGACACCACCGCCACCCCGAACGAGCCCGCCCGCCGCCCGAAGCGCGAGCGCGGTGCCCTCGAGTCGCTCCTCACCGTGACGCTGGGTATGGAGGTGCTCGCGGTCATCTTCGGCACCCTCGCGATCAACGGCCTCGACGTCGCTCCTCCCGGCATCGTGTTCGGCGTGGGCGGGGCGCTCGTGGTGCTGCTCCTCATCGCCACGCGCGTCGTGCGCTACCGCTGGGGGGTGTGGTTCGGCCACGTTCTGCAGGTCGTGCTGCTGTCGACGGGATTCATCGAAGTGCTCGCGGCCGTCACTGCGGCGATCTTTGTGGGATTCTGGATCTACTGCTTCGTCAAGGGCACCCAACTCGACGCCGCGAAGCGCGCTGCAGACGCGTGACGTTCGCTCGCGCATCCCGCCCCCTCATTTCTCACCCCGCACTCAAGGAGCCCTCATGACCACGACCGTCGAAGAAACCCTCGTTCTCATCAAGCCCGATGGCGTTGCGCGCAACCTCACAGGCGAGATTCTGCGGCGCATCGAGGCGAAGGGCTATCAGCTCGTTGACCTGCGCCTCGTGCAGCCCGACCGCTCGTTGCTCGCGGCGCACTATGCGGAGCACGAGGGCAAGCCGTTCTACGAGCCGCTGCTGGAGTTCATGGAGTCGGGCCCCGTGGTTGCCGCGCGCGTCGCGGGCAACCGCGTCATTGAGGGCTTCCGCTCACTCGCCGGCACGACCGATCCGACGACCGCGGCGCCCGGCACCATTCGCGGTGACCTGGGCCGTGACTGGGGCCTCAAGGTGCAGCAGAACCTCGTGCACGGTTCTGACTCGCCCGAGAGCGCGTCGCGCGAGCTCGCGCTGTGGTTCGCCTGAGCAACCGCGCGCTCTAGCCTGCCAGCAGGCTGATCAGCGTCGGAAACTGCACGAGAATCGCGACGGCAATCGCCACGAGGTTCGCGAGCACGATGACCCACGTGAACGGCCAGACGGCCCTGGCGAACCGCACCACGCGCGCGTTGTCGGTGAGTTTCTGGGTCTGCAGGCTCCAGAACAGCAGCACCCAGAACATCGGGATGACCATGAGCCACACGAGCATGCACCAGGGGCACAGCGCGCCAATCTGGTAAACGGCCTGGTCGAAGAGCCAGTGGATAAACACGAAGGCTCCGGCAACGCCCGTCATGAAGGCCCACCAGAACCAGCGGTCAAAGCGTGCGCCCGCGAGCAGGGCAACACCGACCGCGATGGGGGCGACGAGTCCGGCGACGCCCAAGAGAGGGTTCGGAAAGCCCAAGAGCGATGCTTGCCACGAGGCCATGACGTTGCCGCACGAGATGAGCGGGTTGATGTCGCAATTGAGCGTGTACTCGGGGTCGAGCAGCAACCGCACGCGCTCGGTGATGAGTTGCATGGCGCCGAACCAGCCGACGGCTCCCGTCACGATGAGAAAAACGGCCAGACCAATCGGTCGGCGGGGGGCATAGGCGTTCTCGACGGAGGCGATGTCAGATTCGGTCACGACTCGATTATTGCCGTCGAATCGGGCGGTGGGTCGGGTCGAAGGTCCTGACCTGACGAGTCCATGCGATAATGAGGGCGAGTCGTCGCCAGCCGCGCTCGCGATGACAGACACACAAGCTTTCTGGGCGTTACCAGACCAGTATTGCGGCACCGATTGCCGCGACCGCGGGGAATAGCCAGTTTCCCTAGTTTCACCGCAGTGAGAGAGCGAGTGAGGCGGCAGTGCCTGGGCCGTGACAGGGTCAGCACCGCCAGAGTTAGCCAGCGCAGCACTCGATACCGGGGGCGTGGCCGACCACAACAGAACAGTTTCGGCGAAAGACCTTTCTTTCACCCAAGATTTCCCGTTCGGGCGCGGCCCGCACGGTTGAGGAGTGCACCAGCGATGGTGAGTGACGACAACGACAAGACCGCCAAAAAGCGCACGCGATTGTTCGCATCCCGTGCCCCGAAAAAGGCGAGTGACCACGCCGCGAAGGGCGAGCCCGGCTTCGATGCCGGCGCGCTCGCTGAGCCTGCCGACGAGGTGACGGCGCCGACGACGGCGCTGACGACGGATGCGGCCCCGGCCGAATCCGCTGAGGTAGCACTCGCCAACGAGGCGCTCGCCGAGGGCGCACCCGCCGACGACGCACCCGCCGACACGGCACCTGCCGATGCCGCGCCTGCCGCGCCGGCGTTTCCTGAACTGAAGCCTGAGTCGACGACGTCGCTCTTGTTCTTCGCGCCTCCCGTTGAGGCAGTGGCGCCGCGAGGCTCGGCTGCTGGCCGGGGCAC
>JBDKJR010000182.1:0-3776 GCA_039796515.1 Actinomycetota bacterium | reverse complement strand
GCCCCCGCCGACACCGGCGAGTACCTCCGCCTCCGCCTTCGCCACGCCGGCTGCGAGCGCGAGCTGTTCGCCACCGACGCCATTGCCCTCCTCCACGAGGCTACTGCGGGCGCCATGCGTGACCTCGACCGCCTCGCCGCCGCTGCCCTCCGCGAGACCGCCAGGAAGAAGCGCAAGCTCGTCGAGCGCGACGTCGTCGCCCGCGTCATCGAGGCCGACACCCGCGAGCGCGATCGCTGACCGGCGCGCTCAGTTCAGCTCCGGCGCCTCCTGCTCTTCGGGCGCCGGTGCCTCCTGCTCTTCGGGCGACAACGGCTCCATCGGCCCGGCGGCCCACTCCGTGCGTTCCCATCCCCAGATCTGCAGATGCTCGCGTCGGCAGCTCACGCAGAATGCGTCGATCGTGCCGGTCTCTTTCTTCAATACCCACAACAGACCCTCGCACGGCCGGCGCTCGACGCGGCGGCTGCACTCGACGAGCGTGGCTCGCGCATGCCCGACCTCGAGCGGGCCTCCGTACTCGATCAATCGTGCAACCCGGAGCGCTTGCCTCCGCACCGGACGAGCCGGCTCTCCGTTCCCATCGAGCCAATGCTGGATGTTGATCACGCGAGTCATCATTCGCTGCTCGTACCACACGGTTCGCCATCATCGTCGATGACCTGTCTTGGCACGCGCTCGATGGACATCACTACGACTGACTCACGCCGCTCACTGCGCGATGCCCATCGCCGCTGCCGCGACCAACGCGCACGCCGATGATGCCCATCGCAGTCATGGTAACCGCTGCGTCGAGCCGTGCTTGCTGGGACGTGGACAGGGGGCGACGCTGGGCGCCCAATGGCAGATTCTCGAGAGATCTGGAGGCAACGAGTCGAGCGATGGCGAGCGAGCCGTGAGCCGGTGTCGGAGTTCTGTTCCGCGGAGGGGCTGTCGGTCCGCCGACTGAAGTGGTGGGTGTGGAAGTTCGGCAGCGAGGCGGCGGCTCGGCCGTCGGCAAAGCCGGCGCAGCGGGTAGCGCCGGTCGTGCGCATCGCTCAAGTGGTGCGAGCTGCGACGTCGGAGGTGGCGCGTCCGCGCGGCGCGATCGTGATCGAAGTGCTCGAGGCGCGACTGCGCATCACGATCGAGCCGGGCGCGGATCGCGAGGCGGTGGGCGCGATCGTGACGGCGCTGGCGGGGCGGCCCGCGTGATCCCGCACGGTGTCGAGGTGTTCCTCGGGCTGGACCCGATCGATCTGCGTTGGGGCTTCGATCGGCTGTGCGGTGCCGCGCTAGAGAAACTGGGGCGCGACGCGCGATCGGGAGCGCTGTTTGTGTTCTTCGGGCGGCGCAAGACGGCGCTCAAGGTGCTGTTCTTCGACGGCACGGGGCTGTGCGTGTTCTACAAGCGGCTCGACGCGGGCACCTTTAGGATCCCCGAGCCGGCGCTCGAGGGGGACACGGGCCGCCAGATTGACGAGCGCGCGCTCGACGACCTGCTCGCGGGCATCGACCTCGAGCCGAGTCGCACACGACGGCGAGCGACCACGCACTGACGCGACGATCGACGCAAAAAACGATCGACACGACGATCGGTTCCGGATAGACGTGGACCGTGAGCGACGCGACGAGTCCGATCGATGCGATGGCGGCTCGCATTGCGACGCTCGAAGCGGCGTTGGCGCGCGCGGTCGCCGAGCACGCGGTCGCCCATGCCCAGCTGGACGAGGTCGCGGCCGAGCGGGACGAGGTCGCGGCCGAGCGTGATCGCGCCGTGCGGGAGCGGGACGCGCTTCGCGAGGCGTACGAGCTTCTCCAGCAGCAGACCGAGCTTGCGCGGCGGCGGTTGGTGATCGCCAAGGCCGAGCGGATCGACACGACGCAGCTTGAGCTGGAGTTCGCGGGGCAGCTCGCCGAGGCGGCCAAGGCCGCGCGCGCCGCGCTCGAAGCCGAGGAGGCGACAGCAGCGGCGACGGGGGAGAACGCACCGCCCGCGCCGGGGGGCGGCGATGGCCGCGGCAAGAGCAAGCCTAATCGGCAAGGCCGGCGCGATCTGCGCCTCGCCGACCTGCCCGAGGAGCGCATCGTGCTGACCGATCCAGCTCTTGAGGGGATCGCGCGGCGCTGCGGCACGGAGGAGAGTCTCCTCGTGCGCTGGCGTCGCGCCGGCTTCGTGCGACTCGTGTTGGTGCGCGTGAAGTACGACACCGCCGCCGAGGCCGCGGGCAGCACCGCTGAGTCAGCGCCCGCCGTCACGATCGCGCCGTTGCCGCCACGCGTGATCGCGCGCTCGCTCGCGACGCCGTCGCTGCTCGCGCACATCGCGGTGCAGAAGTTTCATTACGGCATGCCGCTGCACCGCCAGGAGGAGCAGTTCGAGGCGATCGGCTTTTCCCTCGATCGCGGCACGATGAGCCGATGGCTCGAGGAGATCGGCGGCGCCGTCGGCACCACGGTCGTCGAGGCGATGCGCCAGGAGACGCTCGCGACCGCGTTCTGCATCGCCACCGATGCCACCGGCATCCGCGTTCAGCCCGAGGCGCGCGACGACAAGAAGTCGCAGCCGTGTCGACGCGCGCACTTCGTCGTCCAGATCGCCGACGCCGATCACGTGTTCTTCGAGTACACGCCCACCGAGAGCGGCCCCGTCCTGCAGCGCATGTTCGAGGGCTTCTCCGGTTACCTCCAGGCCGACGCCAAGAGCGTGTTCGACGTGCTCTACCGCTCACCGAAAGATCGACCCCCCATCGACGACGTTCGCTCCGACCTCGGCGAGCGCACCGAGGTCGGGTGCTGGAGCCACGCGCGTACGAAGTTCTGGGAGGCCGCGATCGCGACCCAAGACGTCGTCGCACGCGAGGCGCTCGCGCGCATCATGTACATGTTCCGTCTCGAGCGCGCGTGGCGCAGCAAGCTCCACGACGTCCGTCACGCCTTGCGGCAACGACATCTCCGCGCCCAGGTCGATGCGTTCTTCGCTTTCGTCGAGCCCGCCTATGAGCAGGCCAAGGCCCAACGCGGGTACCTCCGCACCGCGCTCGGCTACTGCGCTCGCCAGAAGGCTGCGCTCCGGCGTTTTCTCGACGACGGCCGCCTCGAGATGACCAACAACCGCTCCGAGCGCGCGCTGCGCAAGGTCGCGACCGGCCGAGCCGCGTGGCTCTTCGTCGGCAGCGACGATCACGGCCAGGCCGCGGCGAACCTCCTCTCGCTCGCCGCCTCCGCGAAGCTGCACTGCCTCGATCCCGAACTGTACCTGCGCGACCTGCTCCGCGTACTGCCCCATTGGCCGCGCGAGCGACACCTCGAGCTCGCGCCGCGCTACTGGCCGATCACCCGCCGCCGCCTCGACCCGGTCCAACTCGATGCCGAGCTCGGCCCGCTCACGGTGCCCACGTCGCCGCTCCCAACGATGCTCGCGACGTTCGCGGCCAAGTCCGACCGTCCCTGATCCGGCAGGGGCCAGAGCGCCGTGGAGGTCAAGCACTGCTCGACGCAGCGGTTACAGATCGTACGCGGCTACGTGCAGCACTTCCGTGTCACTACGGATCTGCCGGAGCCCACCGCCAAGCTGTATCAGGTGCAGTCCGGAGACACCGCGGAACGCTTGGCGGTCCAAGAGTTCAAGAGCGCCGTCCGCGATGGCCACGATCTTCGCTACTACGAGAACGTGCTTTTGAAGGTCAACCGCGACAAGGGCCGCGCCGGCATCGTCGGCAGCTTTCAAGCTCCCGGCTTGTTCGGCGGCGGCAGCAACAACGTGCAGCTGGTCGCCGGACATCGCATCTGGTTGG
>JBDKJR010000181.1:0-2540 GCA_039796515.1 Actinomycetota bacterium | reverse complement strand
GAAACCGCGCTCGAACACCTGGCGGGCGAGGCGCGTGGTGCGCAAGTAGTCCTCTTCAAGCCGCGACGCGCCCCCGGCGGGGTAACCCATGATGCGCGCGACACCCTCCAACTGCGGGCGGTCGACCGGGAGCACGTCGGCGGTCTTCGCGCTCCACAACGTCAGCGCTGAGCGGGCACGAGAAGCGATGAGCCAGGCGGCACGCAGTCGTTCGGCGTCGGCGGGGAGCACGAGCGCAGCATCCACCGCCGCGGTCAGCGCGTCGAGCGTCGAGGTGGTGGCCAGAGCGGGAACGGTGGCGGCGTGCTGCAGTTGCAACAGCTGCACGAACCACTCGACGTCGCTGAGCGACCCGCGACCGAGCTTGAGGTGGCGAGCGGGGTCGGCGGCTTGTGGCAGACGTTCAGCTTCGACGCGGGCTTTGATGCGCCGCACCTCGCGCGCGTCAGCCTCAGGCAGGGCTACCGGGTATCGCACGGTGTCGGCCAAGGCCGTGAAGTCGTTCATGAGCGGCTCGTCACCGGCCACCGTGCGGGCACGCAAGAGAGCCTGCGCCTCCCACGTGAGCGACCAGCGCTCGTAGTAGGCGCGATACGAGTCGAGCGACCGCACGATCGCACCGTTGCGCCCTTCAGGCCGGAGGTCGATATCGAGGTCGAGCGGCAGTCGCAAGTCTTCGGTGAGGCGCTTGAGCTCGTGCACGATGTGCTCGGCGCGCGCTTGAGCGTGCTCCCCCGCGCCGGCGTCGCGATAGACGTACATGACGTCAGCGTCAGAACCGAAGCCCAGCTCCGCTCCCCCGTAGCGACCCATCGCCACAATGGTGAACTCGATGCCGTCGCCGTAGCGGTGCACGAGCGAGAGCACTCCCGTGAGCAGCGCCGTCGTCACGTCGCTCAACGCTTGACCGAGCTCTTCGACCGTGATGATGTCGAGGATGCCCGCGAGAGCCAATCGCAGCACTTCGCGTCGCCGTGCCGTGCGCAGGGCCTTCGCCGCCGCATCGATATCGCCCTCGTAGCGGTCGACCGTGGCGCGAGACTCGTCGAGCAGCGCCTCGAGCGATCGGGGGCGCAGTTCTTCTTCGTTCTCGAGCCACGCGGCTCCCTCGGGAATCCGCTCGAAAAGCCCCCCGACATAGCGGGATGCCGTCAACACGCTCGTGAGGCGTTGGGCCGCACCACTCGAGTCGCGCAGCATGCGCAAGAACCAGTAGGTCTCGCCGAGGTCGTCACTCAGGCGCCGGAAGACGAGCAACCCATAGTCGGGGTCGGCCCCTTGAGCGAGCCACTGCAAAATCACGGGCAAGAGCGTGCGTTGGATCTGCGCCCGGCGCGACACTCCGCTCGTGAGCGCCGCGATGTGCCGCAGGGCACCGCGAGGGTCGCTGAACCCAATGGCCGCGAGACGCGCTTCGGCTTGGTCGTTGGTGAGCGCGAGGCCGTCATCGGGCAGCGAGGCGACGGCCGAAAGAAGCGGCCGATAGAACAGCTTTTCGTGCAGCGAGCGCACGGCAATCTTGGTCTGCTGCCAACGCTCGGTGAGATCGTCGGCCGTCGTGGCGAGTCCCGTGGCACGCGCGAGCACGCGAAGGCGATCGGCGTCGCGCGGCATGAGGTGCGTGCGCGTCATGCGGTCGAGTTGCACGCGATGCTCGATGACGCGCAACAGTCGATAGTCGCGCGCGAACGACGCGGCCTCTTCGCGGCCAATGTAGCCGTGCTGCGCGAGGGCGGCGAGGGCCCCGAGGGTATCCCGCTGCCGCACGCGGTCATCGCTGTGACCATGCACGAGCTGCAACAACTGGATGGTGAACTCGACGTCGCGCAGCCCGCCCGGGCCGAGCTTGAGTTGAACATCCACTTCGTCAGCAGGAATGTGGTCGGTCACCCGTTCGCGCATGCGTTGCACCGAGTCGACAAAGCCTTCGCGCTGTGAGCTGGCCCAGACGAAGGGATGCACCGTCTCGCAGTAGCGCTCCCCCAGCTCGGCGTCTCCGGCCAAGGGCCGCGACTTCAGCAGCGCCTGAAACTCCCACGACTTCGCCCAGCGTTCGTAGTAGGCGCGGTGGGAGTCGATCGTGCGCACGAGCGCGCCGTCTTTGCCTTCGGGCCGCAGGTTGGCGTCAACCTCCCACAACGGAGGCTCGATGCCCGGCTCGTGGATTCCGCGTGCCGTCTCGGCCGCGAGGCGCGTGGCGATCTCAACCGCCCGCGCGTTGTCGAGCTCGTCAGCGCCTTCGGCCACATAGATGACATCAACGTCGCTGATGTAGTTGAGCTCGCGGGCGCCCGCTTTGCCCATGCCGATGATGGCGAGTCGAATGCGGGCGACGTCGGCGGCAGGGAACGTGCTGGCCGCCCGAGCAACCGTCAGGCTCGCGTCGAGGGCAGCGCCCGCGAGGTCGGCGAGCGAGGCGGCGACAGCGGGAAGCGCCTCAACGGCGTCGGCGTGCTCAAGATCCCACGCGGCAATGCGCAACAGCCAGCGCCGGTAGCGCACGCGCAGGGCCGTGCGCGCCTGCTCGACCTGCGCGGCAG
>JBDKJR010000180.1:0-3210 GCA_039796515.1 Actinomycetota bacterium | reverse complement strand
GCCCAGTGGCGAAATCGTGGATGAGCAATTCGCCCTCGAAGTAGTACCCACCGTCGTACTCTCCAGTGCCAGCAATGAAGAACTCCCCGCCAGGATGGATCGCGAGGCTCCGGACCGGGTATCGAGAGGTCACAACACTCAAGCACGTTCTCGTGGCAGCGTCGTAGACCCCGATGGGGTACCAGCCCTTGTGGCCTCTTGATCGACCTCTTGCGTCGAATCCGTTCCAGTGGGCTGCGCCGAGATCGCCGGCCATCACGATGTGCTTTGTGCTTCTGTGCACAGCGGTTGGTGTTCCAACCTCCACGAAAGGTTGATTACCGAAACTGGACACGATCTTCAGGGGTATCGATCCTGCGCTGCTCTCTTCCGACGCTGGATGCTGCGCTGCTGAAGACGGATGCTGCACGATACGGTGCATATGAGATCTTGTCCGCTGCTTTTCGCGCGATAGGGCGACGGGTTCCGGCTTGGAGCAACTCAACGGCCGCAGTACTCGATGAGTCGGCGAGCCGGGATCACCAGGAGAGCGTGATTTCGAACTCTCGCTCGTCGTGCTCGATCTCGACTTCGACCTCCATGGTGACCTCGTCGGGGAGCCTCACGGTGACCCGCAGGCCGTCGCGCTCCATGAGGATGCCGTTGCCCGAGGCGAGCTCGTCCGCGATCGCGCGGAGCTGGTGAGCGGCCTCTTCCCGGCTCAGAACCTGCTTCTTTTCAATCTTGACGATGTCCATGCGTCGACTCCATCACTGCGCTCGAGCATCCGCGACGAACGTCGAGTGAACCGATTGCGAAATGTGTCTCTGTGAGGAACGCGCGCTTGCTAGAGAGTTCGGATGTCGGTGGCGCGGGGTAGCGTGGGCCACGCGCTAGGGCGCAGCCTTTCTGCCGGGGATGGTCTCTTGATCAAGATGGTGGTCCATGTCTGAAACTCCGGGTGTTGAGTTGTATCGATCCGCCTCGGGCGGCTTCGAAATGGCGGTTCTCTCCGACGGTGAGACGGTTTGGCTTTCGCGTGCTCAACTCGCGACGTTATTTGATCGCGACGTAAAGACAATAGGAAAGCACCTGGCCAATGCTCGGCGCGAAGAGCTAGAAGGGCTTCCAGTTGTCGCAAAATTTGCGACAACTGCGGCCGACGGCAAGTCGTACCAGGTCGAGCACTACAACATCGACATGGTCTTGTCGGTCGGGTATCGCGTGAAGTCAGCCGAAGGCGTGCACTTTCGCCGATGGGCGAATGATGTTCTTCGCCGCTATGTGCTCGAGGGCAGCGCCCTCAACGAACGACGGCTACAAGAGCTAGGTTCTATCGTGCAGGTGCTGTCGCGTTCGTCAGACGAACTCGTCGCGGGCGTTGCAGAGGGCGTCGACCGCTATTTGCCGAGCCTCCGTACACTCCGCGACTACGACAACGGGATGATCGACGAGCCGCCAGGCACGGTTCCGACGTGGCAGCTGACCTACGAAGAAGCTCGATCAATGATCGATCAAGTTGCAGCTGAGTTTCCGGCAGACACACTCTTCGGCGGCGAGCGAGGCGGGTCGCTGCGCGGTGTCATCGCCACCATTTACCAGGGTTTCCGTGGCGTTGAGCTCTACCCGACGGTGCAGGCCAAAGCGGCGAACCTGCTGTACCTCGTGATCAAGGATCACCCGCTCACTGATGGCAACAAGCGCAGCGCTGCGGCCCTGTTCGTTCACTTCCTCCAGCGGAACGATGCTCTTGCCGGCCCGGGCGGGTCGTCTCTCATCTCCAACAACGCTCTCGCGGCCATCACCCTGATGGTCGCCATGAGCGATCCCAAGGAGAAGGAGCTGATGATCGCGCTCGTTGTCAGCATGCTGGCCGACGCGTCGAAGTAGTGGCGCAACGGTCAAACTCGACTCCCACTGAGCTCAGTCGTGTGGTTGCCGAATCGCGTAGACGAAAGTCGAGACCGCAGTGCCGTCGGCGAGCTGCGCCGACACGAGCATGCGCTCGTAGCCAGGGCCTTCGAAGTCGTCGAGGCGGCTCCAGTGGTCGGGCAGGTCGGCGCTCTCGAAGACCAGCCCGTCGACCGAGGGCCCGGATTCGTCGGGAGTGAGGCCGGGGTGGCCAAGGGCGGCTCCCCACCCTTGCTCGACGAAGTGCCCGCGCACCTGCGCAGGAGCCCACGTGCCCTCGAGGTCGGCGAGCACGTGCTCGTTCGAGCGTCCGGGTGCGAGAGTGCCGTAGACGAAGAGGCGCGAGGGAGCATCCATGTCAGTCATCCAGCGTCAGGGGAAGCGACTCGATGTCGGCGGCAATGACCTGCCGGTCATCGTCGTCGGTGATCGCGTCGAGCAAGGCGAGACTTTCGTCGCGAGCCTGCCGCGCCGCCTCAATGTTGCCCGCGACGGCGTGCGCGCGGGCGAGGCCTTCGTGGGCGCTCGCGCGAACCCACACCTCGACACCGGCAGTCTGCGCATAGTCGACCGCACGCTCGGCGTGGAAGACCGCGCTCGCTCCTCTGCCGAGAGCGGCGTGAACGCGCGAAATCTGCCACTCGCCGATCGATCGATGCTGGTCGGTTCCGACGTTGTCCCAGTGGAAGCGCGAGGCGTGCGCCATGTGCAGCATGCGATCGTCGTCGCGCGCCGTTCGCTTGTCGTTCTGCAACAGACTCCAGGTCTCGTTGTAGAGACGCGCTGCGATCGAGCGCTCGTCATCGGCAGGTTCAGGTGGGGTGTGGTCAAGGCTCATGAGAACTCCCGGGTCGTCATTGATGAGGTGGGTGAGGGCGTGCAGGGAATGCCGGACGCGCTCGCTTCGCGATTGCAGTCGCGTTCGGTGGGCGGAGAGCATCTGTCGAATCTCGAGGTCGTCGTCGAGAGCGACGATTTCGCGGATCGTCTCGAGGGGAAGCTCGACCTCGCGAAGGCGGGCAATTCGTCGCGCGAGAGCGACCTGCCCCTCGCTATAGAGCCGGTACCCCGTCGGCGAGCTGCTGACCGGAACGAGCAAGCCGCGCTGGTCGTAATGGCGCAACGCTTTGGGTGTGAGGCCTGAGAGGCGCGCGACCTCACCGACCGTGTAATGCCCTCGTTGCTCCATGCCTCACGACTGTAGGAGGTTGCCGCGGGGGAGGGTCAAATCTCATGCCGCGCCCACCTAGGCACTCGGCGGCTTGAGTTCGGGCGTTGCCCCGGCGAGCACGGCCACGACCTTCTCTGCGACCGTCGTCG
>JBDKJR010000179.1:0-3191 GCA_039796515.1 Actinomycetota bacterium | reverse complement strand
TCTCATCGAGCACCTTGGGCAGCACGTGCACGCCCAGCGGGTAGGCGTCGAGGTTGGTGTGAATCTCGAGCTGCGCGAGCACCTGGTTGCTGAACGAGGCGCTCATAACGAAGCTCGGGTGGCCCGTGGCGTTGCCGAGGTTCATGAGGCGGCCCTCGCTGAGCACGAGAATCGAGCGACCGTTCGGCAGTCGCCACTCGTGCACCTGCGGCTTGATCTCGATCTTCTCCGCCCCCGGCAAGGCCTCGAGGCCGGCCATGTCGATCTCGTTGTCGAAGTGGCCAACGTTCGCGACGATCGCGAGGTGCTTGAGGCCGAGCAAGTGCTCGACGGTCACCACGTTCTCGTTGCCGGTGCCCGTAACGAGAATGTCGATCGTGCCGATGACCTCCTCCAGCCGCGTGACCTGGTATCCGTCCATCGCGGCTTGCAGGGCGTTGATCGGGTCGATCTCGCTCACGATGACGCGTGCGCCCTGCCCGCGCAGAGCATCCGCCGACCCCTTGCCCACGTCGCCGTACCCGCACACGAAGACGGTCTTGCCGCCCATGAGCACGTCGGTGGCGCGGTTGAGGCCGTCGGGCAGCGAGTGCCGAATACCGTACTTGTTGTCGAACTTGCTCTTAGTGACCGAGTCATTGACGTTGATCGCCGGAAAGAGAAGCTTTCCGTCGCGCTGCAGCTCATAGAGGCGGTGCACGCCCGTCGTCGTTTCTTCCGTGACGCCGCGGATGCCCTGCCCGATGCGCGTCCAGCGCTGCGGGTCACCCTGCAACGACTCCCGCAGCACGCTCAGCACGACGCGCCACTCGGTGCTGTCGCCCTCGGCGTCGGCCGGAACCGCGCCCGCAGCTTCGAACTCGGTGCCCTTGTGCACGAGCATCGTAGCGTCGCCACCGTCGTCGAGAATGAGCGTCGGGCCAAGGCCGTCGCCGTGCTCATCAGAACCGAAGTCAAAGATCTGCTGCGTCGCCCACCAGTACTCCTCGAGCGTCTCGCCCTTCCAGGCGAAAACCGGGGTGCCCTCGGGCTTCTCCGGGGTGCCCGTCGGGCCCACGACGACCGCGGCGGCGGCTTCGTCTTGCGTCGAGAAGATGTTGCAGCTGGCCCAGCGCACGTCGGCGCCCAGGGCGCGCAACGTCTCGATCAAGACGGCGGTCTGCACGGTCATGTGCAGCGAGCCCGCGATGCGCGCGCCGGCGAGCGGCTGGTGCGGCCCAAACTCGTCGCGCAAGCTCATGAGGCCCGGCATCTCGTGCTCGGCCAGACGGATCTGGTGGCGGCCCGACTCGGCCAGCGACAGGTCGCTCACCTTGTGTGCAACACCGTTCACGGTGTCAACGTCGAGGGCGGGGCGCGCGGGAGTGTGGATGCTCATGCCTGCCATTCTCGCAGGCCTTAGCCGAGCATCCGCCCCGCGTTACGCGCGAATAAGCGCGAGCACCTCGTCGCGGATCGCGGCCATGGTCGCGGGCGTCTGGGCCTCGGCGTTGAGCCGCAAGAGCGGCTCGGTGTTCGAGGGGCGCACCGAGAACCACCAGAAGCCGTCGTCGGCGCCACCCGTGAAGGTGAGCCCATCGAGCTCATCGATCTCGGCTCGGCCCTGGAAGGCATTGACGATGCGCGTGTAGGCCGCGGGCACGTCGGCAACCGTCGAGTTGATCTCGCCGCTCGCGGTGTAGGGCGTGAACTCGGCGGCGAGCGCCGAGAGCGGGCCGTCGTATTCGCCGAACTGCGCGATGAGGTGCATCGCGGCGAGCATGCCGTTGTCGGCTCCCCAGAAGTCGCGGAAGTAGTAGTGCGCCGAGTGCTCGCCGCCAAAGATGGCGCCCGTCTCGTGCATGACGTCTTTGATGAGCGAGTGGCCCACCTTGGTACGCACGGGAATCGCGCCCGCCGCCGTAATCGTCTCGGGAACGATGCGCGAGGTGATGAGGTTGTGCACGATGCGAATCGTGCCCGTCTCACCCTGAGCGCGCACGCGCGTGATCTCGCGTAGCGCCACAATGGCGGCAACCGCACTCGGGGTCACGGGCTGGCCGAGCTCGTCAATGACGAAGCAGCGGTCGGCGTCGCCGTCGAAGGCGAGCCCCAGGTCGGCACCGTGCTCAACGACGGCCTTCTGCAGGTCGACGAGGTTGGCGGGCTCGAGCGGGTTGGCCTCGTGGTTCGGGAACGTGCCGTCGAGCTCGAAGTAGAGCGGGATGATCTCGAGGGGCAGAACGGGCAATCCCGCGGCCGTGCCGAGCACGGCGGGAACCGTGAGTCCGCCCATGCCGTTGCCCGCATCCACGACAATGCGCAGGGGGCGAACGCTCGAGAGGTCGACGAGCTCGCGCAGGTAGGCGGCGTAGTCGGCGAGAACGTCGCGGTGCGTGAGGGTGCCGGGGGCCTCCACGGCCTCAATGCCCGACGCGAGGTAGGCCTGTGCGCGGTCGCGAATGTTGCCGAGCCCGGTGTCGAGGCTGATGCCCTGAGCGCCGGCGCGGCAGAACTTGATGCCGTTGTAGGTCGCGGGGTTGTGACTCGCGGTGAACATTGCCGCCGGAACGTTGAGGTGGCCGCTCGCAAAGTAGGTTTCGTCGGTCGAGCCGAGGCCAAGCATGATGACGGATGCACCCCGCGCCTGCGCCCCCCGCGCAAAGGCGGCGGCGAAGCCCGGCGAGCTGTCGCGCATGTCGTGGCCGACCGCGAGCTCGAAGGTCGGCCCCGAGTGCTCGCCGCGCATCTCGTCGGCGAAGCCAGCGCCGAGCGCTTCAACGACCGATTCGGTCAGCTGCGTGCCGACGAGGCCGCGCACGTCGTACGCCTTGATGAAAGACCCTAAATTCACTGAGGTGCTCACGCGAACAACCTAGTGTCAACTACCCCACTTCGCCCAGAGGGTTGTACCGCATTATTTGCCACCCATTCGGGGCTGAAAGCCTCTCACTGTGTCGAGCGCACAAGTCATAGCTGTGCGGTTCGGGTCGAGCACTGAGAGGGCCGAGCACCGCCATCGAGTCGGCGTAGACATAGGTGAGCGTGCGCGCGGCAGGTTCACTGCAGGCGACTTTGCTGCACGGTCGAGCGCTCATCGTGCACTCAGCATAGAACGGGCCAGTGACAGGGCGGCGATAAGCTGAGGGCGTGGCACGAGCGAGTAGGCAGCCGAGTGCGCGAGCGCGCGCGCGGCACGGCCGCACGGGCCG
>JBDKJR010000178.1:0-5692 GCA_039796515.1 Actinomycetota bacterium | reverse complement strand
TGCTCGCCGACGACCGTCGAGCGGGCATCCGTCGCCTCATCGAGCTCGGTGCCGGTCATGTTCGTCTGACCCATGCGTCCGCCCGCCGAGCGTTGGGTGGCGTCTTGCGCGACCGAGCCGGCGAAGTCCCACGCGCCGTAGATTCCCAGGTGCACGCGCAGCCACAGGGCGTGGTCGAACTCGAGAAACATCTGCTTGCCGACGGCCTTCGCATCGGTCATCGTGCGACCGTTCAGCAGCGCGGCACCCTCAGCGAAGCGACCCTGCGGCGAGCTCGCGATGATCGTCGAGCCGACGAAGTGCCGCGCAAACTGCCGCGCGATGCGATGAACCGAATGGCCCTCGGGCACCGCTAGACGATCTCGTGCCCGGCGATCTGGCCGGTGGTTTCATACTCGGCGAGCTGGGCGATGCGTCGCGCGTGCCGTTCATCGCCCGGGTACGCCGTGCTGATGAAGAGGTCGATGAAGCGCAAGGCCTCGTCGACCGAGTGCTGGCGCGCGCCGATCGCGATGACGTTGGCGTCGTTGTGTTCGCGCGCGAGCTGCGCGGTCGCGTCGCTCCAGACGAGGGCGGCCCGGATGCCCTGCACCTTGTTCGCCGCAATCTGCTCACCATTGCCCGAGCCGCCGAAGACGATGCCCAGCGCTTCGATGCCCGCGGCGTGATCGCGCGCGACCGCACGCGCGGCGTTGATGCAAAAGCTCGGGTAGTCGTCGAGCGCGTCGTAGACCTGCGGCCCGTGATCGAGCACCTCGTGCCCCTGGGCGGCGACGTGCTCACGCACCGTCTGGCTGAACTCGAGGCCGGCGTGATCGGTCGCCACGTGGATGCGCATGCCTCGATTCTACGAGGGGCGCGAAGGGGGCTTACGCGATGTAGCTGATCGCGGCTACGCGATGTAGCTGATCGCGGCTACGCGATGTAGATCTTGCGCAGCGTCTCGAGCACGCGCCACTCGGTTTCTTCGCCGTCGTCGAGGCGACCAACGCTGCCGGGCACGAGGTCAACCTTGGTGCCGTCGCCGCGGCGCAGAATCGCGTGACCGCGCAGCACGATGAAGACCTCTTCGACCTCGACGTCGGTGACGGTGCCGGGCGTGATCTCCCACACTCCCACCTCCCACTCGTCGAGTTCGGTGAGAGCCGCGATGCCCGTCGTGGGCGAGCCGGCAACGACCTGCGAGGCGTCAACGGGCTCGTGCTCGAGCTCAAGCTCGAGGGCCTGCAGCACGGTGGCTGCGTCGAGGGGAAGGGTCACGAATCGAACCCTAGACCCACAGCGTCGAGCGTGCGCAAGAAGATGTTTCTCTTGCCCGAATTGTGATCTGCGCGGTCGAGCGCCCAGCGCACCGACTGCACGGCAGGGTAGGTCGCGGGCTCGGGCGGAAACGGCAGGGGCATGCTGCGCACCATGTCGAGCGAGGTGCGCTCGGTCGTCTCGCCCGCGAGCTGGTCGAGCATGACGTTCGCCGCGAAGCGCGTGGCGGCAACGCCGAGCCCCGTGAAGCCCGCCGAGTAGGCGACGCGACCCTGGTGGGCGGTCGCGTGAAAAGCGCAGAAGCGACTGCACGTGTCGATGACGCCCGCCCAGCGGTGCGTGAACCGCACGCCTTCGAGCTGCGGGAAGGTCGTGAAGAAGTGGCTCGCGAGGGTTTCGAACGACTCACGGCGGTCGTCGTACTCCGGGCGGATGCGCCCGCCGAAGTGGTAGATCGCGTCGTATCCACCCCACAAGATGCGGTTGTCAGCACTGAGGCGGTAGTAGTGAAACTGGTTGGCGCTGTCGGCCACGCCCTGGCGACCCTGCCAGCCGATGGAGGCGAGTTGGGCATCCGTCAGCGGTTCGGTCATGAGCACGTAGTCGTAGACCGGCACGGTGTGCAGGCGGTAGCGCTTGAGCAGCGACGGAAAGGCGTTGGTCGCGAGCGCCACGCGCGCCGCACGCACGCTGCCGCCGCCGCGCACGGTGAGCGTCACGGCATCGCGCTCGGCGCTCAGGTCGGCGACGGGGCTCGATTCGAAGATCTCGACGCCCGCATCGAGGCACGCGCGCATGAGAGCCATCGCGAGCTTGGCCGGATGCACCAGCGCGGTATCCCGCGTCGACCACAGCCCACCCTCATAGGTGGGCGAGTTGATCTGCGCGCGCATCGCGGCGGCGTCGTAGAACAGCTCGTGCTCGCCGTCGTGCGCTTCCGCGAGCTCGGCCACTTGGTAGGCCTCGGTCGCTACCGCGAAGGATCCCACGCGCTCGAAGTCGACCGCCCAGCCCTCGCGCTCGACCGTGGCCTGAATCTCGTCGAGGTTCTGCATGCCCAATCGGTCGAGGGTCTCGAGCTCGTCGGCAAAGCGCGTCTCGCCGTTCTTGGCGCCGTGGGTGAGCGTCGCTTCGACGAAGCCGCCGTTGCGACCGCTCGCGGCCCAGCCGATGCGCTTGCCTTCGAGCAGCACGACGCGCGTGTTCGGGTCGCGCTGCTTCGCGAGCAGCGCCGTCCACAGCCCGGTGTAGCCGCCGCCGACCTCGTCGTCGTCGGCCGTCTCGCGACCGGTCAGCGCGGGCATCGCCTCGCGCGAGGGCAAGTCGTCGAGCCAAAACGGCTGCAGCCGTGAGCCCTCGAGGCTCTCAGCGATGAGGCGGGCATCGGGGCGACGGCGCTCGAAAACGGTCGTGTGCATGCCTCTATCGTCGCACGAGTTATCCAATTGGACAATATCTGTGCAACCGGTGGCATAGACACCTAGACTTGGCCCCGTGCTGCTGACGAATTCGTGGATGCACGCGCTCAATGACGCGCGACAGCCAGAGACTGACCCCACCGAGTGGGACGAGTTCGTCGCGCGCACGTCGGCAGAACTGCCCCGTATTGAGGCACTCATGACGCGCCTCTACGGAGTTGACCGCGTCGAATCCGAGCTCGCCGCCCTCGTCACGCAGCTCGCCGCGTCGTGGCAACAGCGCTCCCCCGACCTGCGGGCGGTCGACGCCGCACGCCTTGCCGACCCCGACTGGTTTCAGTCGAATCAGATGCTCGGGGGCGTCTGTTACGTCGACCGCTACGCGACCGACCTCGAGGGCGTGCGCGCGCGCATCCCGTATTTCCGAGAACTGGGCCTGACCTACCTGCACCTCATGCCGCTCTTCGAGGCGCCGGCCGAGAACAGCGACGGCGGCTATGCCGTGTCGAGCTACCGCGAGGTCAACCCGGCGCTCGGCGACATGGCGCAGCTGCAGAGCCTCGCCGCAGAACTGCGGGCCAACGGCATCGCCCTCGTGCTCGACTTCATCTTCAATCACACCTCGAACGAGCACGAGTGGGCACAGCGCGCTATCGCGGGCGACCGCGAGTTCGAAAACTATTTCTGGGTCTTCGACGGTCGCGAACAGCCCGATGCCTTCGAGGCGACGGCGCGCGAGATCTTTCCCGACGACCACCCGGGCTCGTTCGTGCCGTTCCCGAACCCCGACGGCACGGTGCCGAGCCGCGCCGAGGCCCAGCGCTGGGTCTGGGCGACCTTTCACACCTTCCAGTGGGATCTCAACTACTCGAACCCCGCGGTGCTGCGCGCGATGGCCGGCGAAATGCTGTTTCTCGCCAACCAGGGCATCGACGTGCTGCGCATGGACGCCGTCGCGTTCATCTGGAAGCAACTGGGCACGAGTTGCGAAAACCTGCCCGAAGCGCACGTGCTCATTCAGATCTTCACGGCGGCCCTGCGCATCGCAGCCCCCGCCGTCATGTTCAAGAGCGAAGCGATCGTGCACCCCGACCAGGTGGTCGAATACATCTCGGTCGACGAGTGCCGCATCAGCTACAACCCCCTGCAGATGGCCCTCATCTGGAACTCGCTCGCCACGCGCGACGCCCGCATGCTGCAGCAAGCGCTCGACCGCCGCCACAACCTGCCGCCAGGCACGGCCTGGGTGAACTACGTGCGCAGCCACGACGACATCGGCTGGACCTTCGCCGACGAAGACGCCGCCGAGCTCGGCATCCATGGCTTCGACCACCGGCGGTTCTTGAACAGCTTCTTCGTCAACCGATTCCCGGGCAGCTTTGCCCGGGGCATCCCGTTTCAAGACAACCCGAAGACGGGCGACTGCCGCATCTCGGGCACGACTGCCTCACTCGCGGGCCTCGAGGCGGGCGATGCCGGAGCAATCGGCCGCATCCTGCTCGCCCATTCGATCGTGCTGTCGACGGGCGGCATTCCCCTGATCTACCTCGGCGATGAAGTGGGCCAACTCAACGACCCGCACTGGGCCGACCTGCCCGCCCAGGCCGACGACAGCCGCTGGGCGCACCGCCCGCACTACCCCGCCGAGCTCTACGCGCAGCGCACCGACCCCACCACCGACGCGGGCCGCATCTTCGCGGGCCTGCAGCACCTCATCGCCGTGCGCCGCGCCACCCCCGAGTTCAGCGGCGGCACCCTCATCGGCTTCGACACCAAGAACCCGCAGGTGCTCGGCTACCAGCGCCCCGGCCCCGCGGGCCCCGTCGTCTGCTTCGCCAACGTCGCCGACCAACCCCAGACCATCGCCGCGCTCACCCTCTCGGGCCTGCCCGGCACCATGATCGACCTGCTGACGGATGCCCGCCACTCCCCGCGCGCCGGCCTCACCCTGCCCGCCCACGGCGTGCTCTGGTTGCGCCCCGACCCCGAGTCGGCGGGCTCCCCGGCTGTGGCCCGCGCGGGCGTGCTGCCCGACGGCACCCCGCGGGCGCGGTAGTTCTTACCGTGTGCCAGACGTCTGGCCGATAGAGGAAATCAAATGAACTCGGTGCCGAGCAGAGACGGCCGACGGCTCAGCTTCGCGAAGGGCCTGTGCTTCTAACAACGCTCACGATCTCGTCTAGCCGGTCGGTGCTGGTCTCCGGCACAACTAGCAAACTCTGCGACATCACGCTCAGCGAGAGATCAGGTTCACCAGACGCAAACGAGATCGTCAGGACGCGTCTCAGGGACGGCGCCTTCTCTCGAGTAATGCGGAGTGAGGCCACTTCCTCGAAGCCGAAGGCGACTAGGGGCTGGTCGTCGACGTCCCACAGTCTGACTTGCGAGGCTGACATGGAGACCGCGAAATAGTAGGGCAGTTCAACTGGACGCTCACTCACCTCGGTCGCTCCCCGTTGGGTTGGCGTCACGTGGCGCGAAATCCGCTCCGCCGGAAACGCGATTCCTCGAGGTTCCGCGAAACTGATTGCTTTCGCGAACAGGCGACCAATGTAAACGGACATGATGAGTCCCATAGCCGCCACCAATGCAATCGCAATTCCAACACCCAAGACCGCGGCATCAACGATCACAGGCCTGCCGCTGGTTCCTCCGAGTTCGATCCTTCCGAACTCATCGCGAATCCATCGGCTGAGCACGATCACTGCTATTCCAATGAGCAACAATCCCAGAAAGAGCCCGACGATGTTGGCCTCGGGTATTTGTCGCTTCGTCGCGGTTCTCGACACTACTCACCCTCCTCAATGACGATATGTTCCCAAAGACTGATCACAACCAACGTGGCTTATCGATACGTGTGAACCACGTCAATACCGTCCCACATGGATGAGATTGAATCTCCCATGATGCCAAGTCTTGGAACCTGGCTTTCAGTCAAGTTGAAGGCAGCCCCAATTGGACGCGCAGCTGTACCCAATACGCCGAAAGGGATCGCAGCGAGCCCGATAACGCAG
>JBDKJR010000177.1:0-5567 GCA_039796515.1 Actinomycetota bacterium | reverse complement strand
TAGACCCGAGTCTATGCGAGCCGTTACAGTGTGCCCGTGACTGTCGACCTTCCCTCGCCCCCGTCTCGTGCCGTGCGGATGCTCGCCGAAGCCCTCGGAAGCGCCGGCCTCATCACCGCGGTCGTGGGCTCGGGCATCATGGCCACTCGCTTGACCGACGACGTCGGTGTGCAGTTGCTCATCAATGCCGTGGCGACGGCGGCGGCACTCGTGGTGCTCATCGTGGTGCTCGCTCCCGTGAGCGGAGCACACCTGAACCCGGTCGTGACGGCCGCGCTCGCGGCGCAGAAACTCGTCCCGGGCCGAGAGATCCTGCCCACAGTGCTGGCGCAGCACGTCGGCTTCGGCGCGGGCGCGGTGCTGGCCAACCTCATGTACGGCGGCGCGGCCGTGTCGATCAGCGCCACGGTGCGGGCAGAGCCCGGGCTGTGGCTGGGCGAAGTGGTGGCGACGGCGGGGCTGGTTGCGGTCATCCTGACCCTCGTCGATCGAGGGCAGCAGAGCTGGATTCCGGCCGCCGTCGGCCTCTACATCGCGAGCGCGTACTTCGTGACGAGTTCGACGAGCTTCGCGAACCCCGGCATCACTCTCGGTCGCATGCTCAGTGACTCATTTGCCGGGATTGCTCCCGCGAGCGTTCTGCCCTTCATCGCGGCGCAGCTCGTCGGCGCCACCCTCGGGCTTCTCGCCGCGCGCCTCGGTCGAACGGGTAGACGGTGAACGGCCGATGAACCCCTCTCGATCCCCGAAAGGCCGGGCGCGTATTCCTGCCACAATGGGCCGCATGAACGAGGAGGGTCTGACAGACACCGGATACCAGGTTGACGGTGGCGTGGGCGGTGACTTCGTCGACGACTACGACGAGTCAACGAGCGTTGATGACGGCACGCTTCCCCTCGATCGGTACCTCGACCGCGAGCTCAGTTGGCTGCGCTTCAACCAGCGCGTGCTCGAGCTCGCCGAAGACGACGCGGTTCCTCTGCTCGAACGCGTCAACTTCTTGGCGATCTTCGCGAGCAACCTCGATGAGTTCTTTATGGTGCGCGTGGCCGGCCTCAAGCGGCGCATCGTCACGGGTCTGGCAGTTCCCACCAACACCGGTCGAGCTCCCTCCGACGTGCTCGCCGACATCAACGCGCTCGCGCTTGAGCTGCAGCACCGGCACTCGCGCGCCTTCCACGAGCTCGTCAAGCCCGCTCTCGATGACGCGGGCATCCACATTGAATCGTGGGCTGACCTGAGCGAGTCGGATCGCTCGCGCATTGACGAGATCTTCGCGGCCCAGATCTTTCCGGTGCTCATGCCGCTCGCGGTCGACCCTGCCCACCCGTTCCCCTACATTTCGGGGCTCTCGCTCAACCTCTCGGTGCGCGTGCGCAACCCCAAAACCGATCGGGTCGAGTTCGCGCGCCTGAAGGTGCCGCAAGTGCTGCCGCGGTTTGTGCAGCTTCCGGATGACGGCTCGGGCCGCGTGCGGTTCTTGACGCTCGAAGACCTCATCTCGAATCACCTCGACGAGCTCTTCCCGGGCATGGAGATTCTCGAGCACCACGAGTTTCGCGTCACCCGCAACGAAGACGTCGAGGTCGATGAAGACGAGACCGAGAATCTCATCCAGGCTCTCGAGCGTGAGTTGCTGCGCCGTCGTTTCGGCCCTCCCATTCGCCTCGAGATCACCGATGACATGGATGACGTCACGCTCGGCCTGCTCGTGCGCGAGCTCGGCATCACCGAGCAAGAGGTGTACCGCCTGCCTGCCCCGCTCGACTTCGCGGGGCTCTTCGAACTCTCGAAGCTCGACCGCCCGCATCTGAAGTACCCCAAGCACGTTCCCGTCACCCCGGCGCAGCTGCAAGCCGCTGAGCCCAATACGGCGCCCGACATCTTCGCCTCGATTGCCCGCGGCGACATCTTGGTGCACCACCCCTACGAGTCGTTCGCGACGAGTGTGCAGGCCTTTCTCGAACAAGCCGCGCGCGACCCTAACGTGCTCGCCATCAAGCAAACCCTCTACCGCACGAGCGGTGACAGCCCCATCATTGAGGCCCTGATCGATGCGGCTGAGCGGGGCAAAGCCGTGCTCGCACTCGTCGAAATCAAGGCGCGGTTTGACGAGCAGAACAACATCGAGTGGGCGCGCAAGCTCGAAAAGGCCGGCGTGCACGTGGTCTATGGGCTCGTGGGACTCAAGACGCACTGCAAGCTCGCCCTCGTCGTGCGGCAAGAAAAGGGCGGCGCCCTCAAGCACTACGCCCACATCGGCACGGGAAACTACAACCCCAAGACCAGCCGCATCTATGAAGACCTCGGACTCTTCACCGCCGACGACCAAGTCGGCAAAGACCTCACGCGTCTCTTCAACGAGCTCTCGGGCTATGCCATCGAGAAGAAGTTCAAGCGCCTACTCGTCGCGCCGCGATACTTGCGGCGCGGGCTGCTCAAGCTCATCAGCACCGAGACCGAGAACGCGCGCGCGGGCCGCCCGGCGGGCATCCGCATCAAGCTCAATTCCCTCGTCGACGAGGCGATTATCGATGCGCTGTACCGCGCGAGCATGGCGGGGGTTCCCGTCGACATTGTCGTGCGGGGCGTGTGCGCGATTGTTCCCGGGGTTCCGGGCTTGAGCGAAAACATTCGCGTGCGCAGCATCTTGGGTCGCTACCTCGAGCACTCGCGCATCTTCTCGTTCCACAACGCGGGCGACCCGCAGGTCTACATCGGCAGCGCCGACATGATGCACCGCAATCTCGACCGGCGCGTTGAGGCGCTCATTCGGCTCGTCGACCCTGCCCACCTCGCCGAGATCGACGAGCTCTTTACCGTGACCCTGAGCGACCGCACGGCATCGTGGCACCTACAGCCCGACGGGGTGTGGCAGCGTGTTCATCGCGATGAGCGGGGCCGAGCGCTCGCCGACCTGCAGAATGTGACTATGAACGCGATGGCGACCCGGCGACGCGGAGGCTCGGCCCGCGCATGAGCGCAGCATCCCCCGCGGCTTCCGTGACTACCGCCCCCGACGTCGTCGAGGCGGCCGGAGCCGTCGTCTGGAAGATGGTCGACGGCAAGGCGCGCATCTTGCTCGTGCACCGCACGCAACACAAAGATGTCTCGCTGCCGAAAGGCAAGGTCGATCCCGGCGAAACCCTGCCGCACACCGCGGTACGCGAAATCGCCGAAGAGACCGGTTTCGAGGTCTCCCTCGGCGCCCCCCTCGGAACCGTCGAATACCGACTTCCGAACGGGCGCGAGAAAGTCGTGCACTACTGGTCGGCCGAAGTGGATGCGGGCCACGCCGAACGCCACAGCTACGAGGCGAACGGCGAGATTCGCGCGCTCGAGTGGGTGCCGATCGCGAAGGCGGTCAAGCACCTCAGCTATGAGCACGACGCGGACGTTGTCGAGCGCTTCGCCGCCCAACTCGAGGCCGGACTCGCCCGCACCTTCGCGATCATCGTGTTGCGCCACGGCAAAGCCATGCCGCACGAGCAGTGGGATGGCCCCGACCACACGCGTCCGTTGCTGCATCGCGGACTCGAGCAATCGCGCTCGGTCGCGGGCGGCGTAGCGGCGTTCGGGCCCGAAAGCCTCGTCACGAGCCCGGCGGCTCGATGCGTCTCGACGATCGCGCCCACGGCCGTGGCCACTGGCCTCGAGGTCAAGCACTCGCGCAGCATTAGTCAAGACGCGTATGCGAGCGACGCGGTGCGCGTGCGGCGGCAGGTCGAGAAGCGCCTCGCGCGCCGGGTGACGACGGTGCTGTGCAGCCACGGCCCCGTCATCCCGCAAATCATCGAGTCCGTGGCCGAGCTAACAGGGGCGACCGTGACGCCCGCGTTGCGCCGCAGTGCGGTTCTCTCGACGGGCGAGTACGCGGTGTTGCACGTATCGCGCGACGGCGAGCGCCCGCGACTCGTCGCGGTCGAAACCCACGCGCCCGCGGTCTCTTCCTAAGCAGGTTCGCACGTCGTTCACCCGCTGTTTACCCGCGGGGCAGACCCTTGTCACTGTCGCTCTTTAGCGTGGCACTCGCCCGGCCTCCTGCGCCGTGCGTGCAATCACGAATCCGTCCCCGAAGGGAAACACAGTGAACATCACGCGTGTCGGCAGCTTTGCTGCCATCAGCGTCGCCGCAGCGCTCGTCCTGAGCGCCTGCGCCACCAACGAAACCCCCGCCGAAGAGACGCCCAGCGCTCTCGCCGGCACCCTCGTCGGAGCCGGCTCGTCGGCTGTCGGCGCCGCTCAGGAAGTCTGGATCGCTGAGTTCCAGACCGCCAACCCCGACGTGACCGTGACCTACGACCCGACCGGTTCGGGCGCTGGCCGCGAGACCTTCCTCGCCGGTGGTAGCGACTTCGCCGGCACCGACCGCGCGTTCAACGACGAAGAGGTTGCCGCTGGCGGCTTCGCGTCGTGCGCCGAGGGCTCGGGCATCGTGCAGCTTCCGCTGTACGTCTCGCCCATCGCCGTGATCTTCAACCTCGACGGCATCTCGGAGCTCAACATGAGCGCCGACGTCATCGCGGGCATCTTCGCGGGCACCATCACCAACTGGAGCGACGCGGCGATCGCTGACCTCAACGAGGGTGTCGAGCTTCCTGACCTGGCCATCACGCCGGTTCACCGCTCGGACGACTCGGGCACGACGGACAACTTCACCGACTACCTCGCGCAGGCCGCTCCTTCGGTGTGGACCTACGAGGCCGACGGCGTGTGGCCGCTCGACTCGGGTGAAGGCGCTCAGGGCACCTCGGGTGTTGTTGACGCCGTGACCAACGGTGTGGGCACCATCGGCTACGCCGACGCCTCGCGCGCTGGTGACCTCGGCACCGTGGCGGTGCAGATCGGTGACGAGTTCGTTCCGTTCTCGCCCGAGGCTGCCGCGGCCGTCGTCGACGCCTCGCCGTTCATCGAGGGTCGCCCCGACTTCGACCTGAGCATCGAGCTCGACCGCACGCCTGACAGCGCCGCCTACCCGGTCGTGCTCGTCGCGTACCTCGTCGGCTGCGAGACCTACCTCGACCCCGCTAAGGGCGAGCTGGTCAAGGCCTACTTCACCTACATGGCGAGCGAGGCCGGCCAGGCTGCTGCCGCTGCGGGTGCCGGTTCGGCTCCGATCTCGGCGACGCTCTTCGAGCGCGTGACCGCCGCGATCGACGTCATCAGCTAGTCAGTACCACCCTCACGACGCCGTGGGGTGCGAGGGCAGTTGCCCCCGCACCCCACGGCCGGCAGTCTGGGGTCGGGTACCCTGAATCCGGTTCCCGACACGACCATCACGCACGCCCCCACGATCCATCCCGACCTGCGGAGGAACTGAGTCGATGACCGCGACAGACCCAGAGGTTCGAGCACTCGCACCGCAGGGAAAGCCGAAGCAACGACTCGGCGACATCGTCTTCTCCCGCACCTCGCTCATCTCGGGCGCGGCCATTCTCGCCATTCTCGCCGCTGTCGCCATCTTCCTCGTCGGCCAGAGCCTTCCCGCCTTCGTGGCCGACCCGGCCGACTTCATTGGCTCTCCCGCGAGCTTCGTCGACTATGTGTGGCCCCTCGTCTTTGGCACC
>JBDKJR010000176.1:0-3017 GCA_039796515.1 Actinomycetota bacterium | reverse complement strand
AGCGACACCGTGTCGACGAGGTCGAGGGGAGTCGTCGGGCGAGCGGGCATCCACGAGACGCGTTTCTTCCAGCGGCCGCGCCCGAAGCCGCCGACGAGCGCGCGCAGCACGGCCGTCTCGTCGAGTCCGGCTTCGACGAGTGCCGCGAGTTCGGCGGAGTTGAGCCCGAGCGGCTGGTCGACGCCATCAGGAGCGCTGTTGCCGAGGTCGCTGCCGTAGAGCAGCTCTCCCCCGGCAGCGCGAAAGGCGCGGATGTTCTCGATCGCGATCGCGCGCTCGGCGGGAGCGTGAATCGCGAGCGTCGAGATCCAGCGCTGGCCTTGCGCCACGGCCTGCTCGACGAGCGCGGGGGCGAGCACCTCGCTGAACGGAGTGTGCGCGAGCATGTCAACGCCCGCCGCGATCGCGCGGGTGGCCTGCCCCGCGCCTTCGACGTGCGCGACCACGGGCAGGCCCGCCACGCGCACCTCGGCGACGACCTCGGCGAGCAGCGCGTCGTCCCACACCGGTCCGGCGCTCGCATTCAGCGCGATCTTGATGCGGGATGCCCCTGCCGCCACCTGTTCGGTCACCGCGAGCTCGGCGTCATCGGCCGAGGCGATTTCGCGCCACGAGTTGGCGGGCGCCCAGGCCCGGTCGCTCGGGTAGCCGCCCGGCGCGGTGAGGAAGGCCCCCGCAAACTCGAGGGCCGCGGCGAAAGGATCGGGCTCGGCGAGAACCGCGAGCACATCGGGGTCACCGCCGAGGTCGATGATGCGCGAGAAGCCGCCGGCCGCGAGCGGCTCGAGCGCATCGCCGGGGTGCAACTGCACGTGCACGTGGTGGTCGGTGAAGCCGGGCAGCAGCACGCCGGGGAGCGGGATGCCCGCGGCGTCCGGGTCCGCCGGGCCCACGTAGTGCAGGGTGCCGCCGCCCCGCCGAAAGAGGCTCGGGCCCATCCACGCGCCGCGCCAGGCGTCGGCGACGCGGAAGACGGCGGGAGGAGCATCCATCGCCTTCGGGGTCATGCCTGACCGATCTCGGTGCGCACCGCGTAGAGCTCGGGAAAGAACGTGAGGTCGAGCGCGCGCTGCAAGAAGTCGACGCCCGCCGAACCACCCGTGCCGCGCTTGAAGCCGATCGTGCGACGCACGGTGCGCAAGTGGCGGAACCGCCACAGTTGGAAGTTGTCTTCGAGGTCGACGAGTTCTTCGCAGGCCTCGTAGACGCGCCAGTTCGACTCGTCGGGGCCGTGCGCACCCTCGTAGATGTCGACGAACACGGGCACGAGTTCGGGCGTGAAGACATGCGCCTTCGTGACGTCACGCTCAAGCACGCTCACGGGAATCGCGACACCCTGGCGCGCCAAGAACCGCAAGAACTCGTCGTAGAGGCTCGGCTCGTGCAGCAGGCCCGTGAGCACCGCGTGCGCCTCGGGGTCGCTCTCGAACACCGCGAGCATGCCCGCGTGCTTATTGCCGAGAATGAACTCGATCGCGCGGTATTGGTGCGACTGAAAGCCCGAGGAGTTCGCGAGAAAGCCCCGGAACTCGGCGTATTCGGTGGGCGTGAGCGTCGCGAGAACGCTCCACTGTTGAATGAGCGCCTCTTGAATGTGCTTGATGCGCGCGATGCGCTTGAGGGCTCCGCCGAGGTCGTCGTCGATGAGGCACTGGCGGGCCGAGCGGGCCTCGTGCAGCAGCAGCTTCATCCACAGCTCGCTCGTTTGGTGCTGGATGATGAACAGCAGTTCGTCGTGGTGCTCAGGCTCACTGATGGGGCGCTGCAGCTGCAGCAACTCATCGAGCGCGAGGTACGAGCCGTAACTCATGCGCGTCGAGAAGTCGGTGACGACGCCCTCCTCGATCGGGCGCGTGTTGTCGCTCATGACAGCTCCGGAGTGTGCGGGGGCGGCACGCGCGTGCCACCGAGAGCGGACCCGGGCCGAGTGGCCGAGGCTTCGAACGCCGCGCCGAAGGCGAGCAGCCGAGAGTCGTCCCACGCGCGGCCCGCGAAGGTCAGGCCGATGGGCATGCCGATGTCGGCCATGAGCCCCATGGGCACTTGCACGCACGGGATGCCGAGGTGTCGCGGCACGAGGTTGCCGTTCGCGACCCACGTGCCGTTGCGCCAGGCCAGCTCGGCGCTCGCGGGGTTGACGTCGGCGTCGGCCGGCCCCACGTCCGCAACGGCCGGAAAGACGACGGCATCGAGGCCGAGCTCGTCCATCCACGCTTCGAGGTCGCGGCGACGAGTCTCGTTGAGGCCGCGCACACCCTCGGCGATGGTCGGGATGCTCTCGAGCGCCGGCACACCCGTCGCGCGCGCGCGGTGCACGTAGTCCTCGAGCGGAACGTCTTCGGGCGCGAAGCGGCTCAGGTGATCGTCGTACCGCCCGGGCAGAGAGCCGGGAGGGGTCGGGAAGATCAGCTCAGGGTCCACATCAGCAAGCCGATGCAGCGCGGGGTCACCGTTCGCCTGCAAGAACTCGTCCCACCCCCACATGCTCAGTTCGTAGAGCTCGCGGTCGGCGAAGTGCGGCGGCACGAGGCCGCGCGCGACCATCGAGCGGTCATCCGCCCGCCCCCGACTTTCGTAGTTCGTGACGACCGGAAAGTCGACCTCGACGACGGTCGCGCCCGCCGCCTCGAGGTCGGCGCGGGCCTTCTGCCACTGGGCGATGACGGTGGGCCGCGTCTCGATCGGGTCGTCGCCGCCGTGCTCGGCGCCGAGATACAGCTTCGGCACGCCGAGGCGCGCGCCCTGCAGCGCGGCCGGGTCGGCAAGCGCGGGGTACGACTCCGGTCGCAGCTGCGATGACGGCGGGATGCTCACCCACGGCTGCACCCGCCAAAAGTCTCCCCTGGTCTGCGTATCGTCGGCCACGACCGCGTCGAGCACGAGCAGCAGCTCGGCCATCGTGCGCGTGTAGGGAACAACAACGTCCATCGTCGGCACGAGTGGCCAGTTGCCCCGCACCGAGATCACGCCCCAGCTCGGGGTGTAGCAGCACAGCCCGTTGTTGCTCGCGGGGCCGC
>JBDKJR010000175.1:0-5657 GCA_039796515.1 Actinomycetota bacterium | reverse complement strand
TGCGGCCGTTGATGCGCATGGCATCTGAGCCGCAAATGCCGTGGGCGCACGAGCGACGGAACGACAGGGTGCCGTCTTGCTCCCACTTCACCTTGTGCAAGGCATCGAGCACGCGGTCGGTCGAGTACATCTGCACATCGAAGTCTTGCCAGTAGGGCTCGGTGTCGTTCTCGGGGTCAAACCGACGGATGATGACCGTGACGGTGAACTCCTGAACGGCTCCGACTTCGGCGGGGGCGGTCGCCATCAGTACTTCCTCTCCATCGGCTGGTAGTGAGTGATCACGACGGGCTTCCAGTCCATGCGGATGTGGTCGCTCGCGTCGGCGCTGTGTGCGTCGCCCGTGAGGTAGGCCATCGTGTGCTGCATGTAGTCGGCGTCGTTGCGGTCGGGGTAGTCATCGCGCATGTGGCCGCCGCGGCTCTCTTTGCGGTTGCGCGCGGAGTACACGACGACCTCAGCGATGTCGAGCAAGAAGCCCAGCTCAATCGCCTCGAGCAGGTCGGTGTTGAACCGCTTGCCCCGGTCGTGAATGCCGATGTTCTGGTAGCGCTCGCGCAGAGACTGGATGGTCTTGGTCACGCTCTCGAGGCTCTCCTCGGTGCGGAACACCTGCGCGTTCTTGTCCATCTCTTCTTGCAGTTCTTTGCGCAGCACCGCGACGCGCTCGGTGCCGTTCGACGTGCGCAAACGCTCCACGAGCTCGCGCACCTCTTTCGCCGGGTCGGCGGGCAGCGGCACGAACTCGGCCGAGTTCGCGTACTCGACCGAGTAGCGACCGGCACGCTTGCCAAAGACGTTGATGTCGAGCAGTGAGTTGGTGCCCAGGCGGTTCGAGCCGTGCACCGAGACGCATGCGCACTCGCCCGCCGCGTACAGGCCCGGGATGACGGTGTCGTTGTCGCTCAGCACCTCGGCCTTGATGTTGGTCGGGATGCCGCCCATGGCGTAGTGGGCCGTCGGCATGACGGGCACCGGTTCGACGACCGGGTCGACGCCGAGGTAGGTACGAGCAAACTCGGTGATGTCGGGCAGCTTCGTCTCGAGCACCTCGGCACCCAAGTGGGTGCAGTCGAGCAGCACGTAGTCCTTGTTGGGTCCGGCGCCGCGACCCTCGGCCACCTCTTGCACCATGCAGCGCGAGATGATGTCGCGCGGTGCGAGGTCTTTGATGGTCGGGGCGTAGCGCTCCATAAAGCGCTCGCCGCTCGCGTTGCGCAGAATCGCGCCCTCACCGCGAGCACCCTCCGTGAGCAGGATGCCCAAGCCAGCGAGCCCGGTCGGGTGGAACTGGAAGAACTCCATGTCTTCGAGCGGGATGCCCTTGCGCCAGATGATGCCGACGCCGTCACCCGTGAGGGTGTGCGCGTTCGACGTCGTCTTGTAGATCTTGCCGAAACCACCCGTCGCGAAGACGACGCTCTTGGCGTGGAAGACGTGCAAGTCGCCCGTGGCGAGCTCGTAGGCGACGACGCCCGCGGCCTTGCCCTCGGCCATGACGAGATCGAGCACATAGAACTCGTTGTAGAACTCGATGCCGAGCTTGACGCAGTTCTGGAAGAGCGTCTGCAGGATCATGTGACCCGTGCGGTCGGCCGCGTAGCACGCGCGTCGAACGGGCGCCTTGCCGTGGTCACGCGTGTGGCCACCGAAGCGACGCTGGTCGATCTTGCCGTCGGGTGTGCGGTTGAACGGCAGACCCATGTTCTCGAGGTCGATGATCGCGTCGATCGCTTCTTTCGCGAGAATCTCAGCCGCGTCTTGGTCAACGAGGTAGTCGCCGCCCTTGACGGTGTCGAAGGTGTGCCACTCCCAGCTGTCTTCTTCGACGTTCGCGAGCGCGGCGGCCATGCCGCCCTGCGCTGCTCCCGTGTGCGAGCGCGTCGGGTAGAGCTTCGAGATCACGGCGGTCTTGGCGTTTGGTCCGGCCTCGATCGCTGCGCGCATCCCGGCGCCACCGGCGCCCACGATGACGACGTCGAACTGGTGCTGGTGAACGACTGGCGCGCTCGGCGCGGTCACGGTGTCGGTGCTACTCACAGGATGTCCTCACAGAACGAAGCGACGAGCTCGGGGTCGGCCCCGGCCGGGCACGGGTCAAAGGTGAACAGCACGAGCGTGCCGAGCACGAGAAGCACTGCCGTGGATGCGACGAGTGCGGTGTGCAGGATGCGACGCACGCTGGCCTTGGCGACGTAGTCGTTGACGATCGTGCGCATGCCGTTGGTGCCGTGGATGAGCGCGAGAACCAGCAGGGCGAAGTCGTACCACTGCCAGAACGGGTCGCTGAGCTTGCCCGCCACGAAGGCAAAGTCGATCTGGCTGACGCCGTCGCCCATGACGAGGTTGACGAAGAGGTGGCCAAAAATCAGCACGACGAGCAGCACGCCCGAGACACGCATGTAGATCCAGCCCCACTTCTCCCAGTTAATGCCGCGCTTCGTGCGCGCGTGGGGAGTGCGAGGAGCGGCGGGGTTGACAGGTGCAGTGGAAATGTCGGTCGTCATGATCAGCCTCCGAAGACGTGCATGAGGTGACGGGGAGTGAAGCCGATCATGAGCACGAGCCACACACCCAAGACGACGTAGAACATCGCCTTCTGGTGCCGCGTGCCGACGCCCCAGAAGTCGACGAGGATAATGCGCAGGCCGTTCAGGGCGTGGAACCCGATGGCGCCCACGAGAGCAAGCTCTCCCAGGCCCATGATGGGCGTCTTGTACGCGCCGATCACGACGTTGTAGGCCTCGGGGCTGACGCGCACGAGGGCCGTGTCGAGAATGTGCACGAGCAAGAAGAAGTAGATGGCGACACCGGTGATGCGGTGCAGCACCCACGACCACATGCCTTCATTACCGCGGTACAGCGTTCCGCCGGGAATGATCGATCGGCGGGGGACAGGTACTTCGATGGTTGCCGATGAGCTCGACGCTCCGGCTCCCGATGCCTTCGCTGGCACGAGAAACCCTCCTCAGGGCAGTGACGACGTGCGCGATCGCTCGCGCTCGTGGACTCCGGTTGGATTCCGATTCTCAGCTGGTGGTCGCCGATACACGAAGTCTACGTCGAGTTGTCTGAGTGCTCCGAACGGGGGGCGCGCGCCGCGCGAGGCGCCCGATAGTGTGGCGCGCATGCAGGCGATCGAAGGCACGCTTCCGGACTTTCACGCGATCATCCCCGCGGGTGGCGTCGGCTCCCGCCTGTGGCCGCTCTCACGCGCCGAGGCGCCCAAGTTCTTGCACGACCTCACGGGCAGCGGCTTCACGCTCTTGCGGGACACCTGGAACCGGGTGCTCCCCCTTGCGGGCGCCGAGGGCATCATGGTCGTCACGGGTCGGGCGCACCGCGCGGCGGTGCAGCAGCAACTGCCCGACTTGACCGAGGCGAACATCGTGCTCGAGAGCGAGCAGAAAGAGTCGTCGGCGGCGATCGGGCTCGCAGCGGCCATCCTGCAACGACGCAACCCCGATGTCATCGTCGGGTCGTTCGCGGCCGATCACGTGATTACCGATGGCGAGCGCTTTCGTCACGCGGTCGCTGAAGCGGTGGCCGTCGCGCGCGACGGGTTCATCACGACGATCGGCATCAAGCCCACCGAGCCCTCGGTGGGCTTCGGATACATCTTGTGCGGCGAGGCCTTGACCGTTGACGGCGCCCCGCACGCCCACCTCGTGCAGCGTTTCGTCGAGAAGCCCGACCTCGAGACGGCGACCGCCTACCTTGCCTCGGGCGACTACCTCTGGAACGGCGGCATGTTCATCGCGCGCGCCGACCAGCTGTTATCGCAACTCGCCGAGACCCAGCCCGTGTTGCACGAGGGCCTGCTCGAGATCGCCGCGGCGTGGGACACCCCCCAGCGCGGCAACGTCGTCGACGCCATCTGGCCACTGTTGCCGAAGATCGCAATCGACTACAGCGTGGCGGAACCCGCTGCGGCGGCCGGCCGACTGGCCGTGGTGCGCGGCGACTTTCCGTGGGATGACGTCGGAGACTTCTCGTCGCTCGCGAAACTGCTCTCGGGTGGGCGCCCCGGCGACCTCGCGATTCTCGGCGAACACGCGCGCGTGCTGGCCGACTCATCGAGCGGCGTCGTCGTGAGCCAGAGCAAGCGACTGATCTCGCTCGTCGGGGTGCACGACATCGTCGTCGTCGATACTCCGGATGCCCTGCTCGTCACCACGCGCGAGCACGCCCAGCGCGTCAAGAGTGTCGTCGACGCCATCAAGCAGGCGGGGCGCGACGACCTGCTCTAGCCGACGAGCGAGAGTTCGGAGCGGCTCGCGCCGCGCATCCGTTCTGCTCATTCGCGCACTCGCGTGCGCATCGACTGCCTTCTCCCCAGCATTTCCGCGGCATTACGGCCGCGTCCCGGATTCGTAACGCTTGCATCACCAGAGGCCTTGGGCACTCCTGCAAGGCCCATGCGTTCGGTAGCGTGGAGCCAATTCGCTCCAGCGTCCTGCTGGGCAGCAATTTTGGAGGACACAGTGACCATCACTACCCGTAAGCGCGCCCTGGGCGGGCTTGCCCTGCTCGGCGCGAGCGCGCTCGTGCTCGCCGGCTGCGCCGCAGCCCCCGAGGAGGCGCCCGAAGAGACCGCCGCTCTCGACTTCACTCCCTGCATCGTCTCGGGCACCGGCGGTTGGGACGACGCGTCGTTCAACCAGCTCGCGCTACAGGGCTTCGAGGAAGCCACGGCCGAGCTCGGCGTCGAAGGCGTAGCCGTCGAGTCGCAGAGCGAGTCGGACTACCAGCCAAACATCGAGAGCGTCATTGCCGAGGGGTGCGACCTGGTTGTTACCGTTGGGTTCGACCTCGCGCCCGCGACGGTCACCGCGGCGCTCGCCAACCCTGACGTGAGCTTTGCGCTCGTCGACGATGCGGCCGACACCGACTTCGACGGCGCGAAGGACGCTGAGAACATCAAGCCGATCCTCTTCAACACTGCTGAAGCCGCTTTCCTCGCGGGCTATGCCTCGGCAGCGCGCACCACGACGGGCATTCTGGGCACCTACGGTGGCATGAACTTCCCGACCGTCGCCATCTTCATGGACGGATACGCGCAGGGTGTTGACTACTACAACGAGGAGAACGGCACCAACGTTGAGCTCCGCGGCTGGGACCGCGCCGCGCAGGACGGCACCTTCATCGGCGGCTTCGCCCCCGGAGTCGAGTCGCTCAATGCCGCGCAGAACCTGCTCGACCTGGGCGCTGACGTCATTCTCCCCGTCGGTGGCGGCATCTACATCAGCGCTGCAGAGGCGATTCGTGATTCGGGCGACGACAGCGTCGTGCTGCTCGGTGTTGACGCCGACTTCACCGTGACTGACCCGAGTGTGGCTGACATCGTCTACACCTCGATCCTCAAGCAGATCTCGGTTGCCGTGTACGACGTCATCCTCGAGGCGTCGGGCGGTGCTCCGTCGTTCGACCCCTACATCGGTACGCTCGAGAACGGTGGCGTCGGTATCGCTCCGTTCTACGACTTCGCCGACCCCGAGGTTGAGGCCGCCATCGAGGAGCTCGCCGCCGCGATCATCGCCGGTGAGATTGAGGTCGAGTCTTACCTCAACTAGTCCACGAGGGATCACGAAGGGGGCTGGTCCGCGGATCAGCCCCCTTCGCCTTCGAAGGATTACTGTGGGGTCAGGACTAAAGGA
>JBDKJR010000174.1:0-6849 GCA_039796515.1 Actinomycetota bacterium | reverse complement strand
CGGCTCGTCGCATCCTGGGGCTGGAGTAGGTCCCAAGGGTTGGGCTGTTCGCCCATTAAAGCGGTACGCGAGCTGGGTTTAGAACGTCGTGAGACAGTTCGGTCCCTATCCGCTGCGCGCGTAGGAAGTTTGAGAGGATCTGACCCTAGTACGAGAGGACCGGGTTGGACGAACCTCTGGTGTGTCAGTTGTTCGGCCAGGAGCACCGCTGATTAGCTACGTTCGGGATGGATAACCGCTGAAAGCATCTAAGCGGGAAGCCGGCCTCAAGATGAGACTTCCATGCCTTCGGGCGAGAGGCTCCCAGCCAGATTACTGGGTTGATAGGCAGGATGTGGAAGAGGGGACTAAAGACCCTTGCAGCTGACCTGTACTAATAAGCCGATAACTTGACAACACCTCTTTCTAGAGGAATGAGATTTGTGTTGCTCGCGTCCACTTTGTGGTTCTCGATTTACGGTCGAGAGCTACGCACAGACTGCACCACTGTGAAAACAGTGCCTGCATGACTGTCCGTAAACTACTGATAAATCAATAGTGTTTCGGCGGCCATAGCGAAGGGGAAACGCCCGGTTACATTCCGAACCCGGAAGCTAAGACCTTCTGCGCCGATGGTACTGCGAGGGCGACCTCGTGGGAGAGTAGGACACCGCCGGACTTCTTTGTGAAATGGCCACCCATTGCTGGGTGGCCATTTTGCGTTAACGCACCATTTTTTGAGCTCGAGGAGTCACCATGCCCGAACGGCCCGATCGTCCCGCACGCGACAATCGCGCGCCACGGAGTGGGGCTCCGAAGCAGGGCGCCGGAAAGGGCGAGGTAGCGCCGCGAAGTGATCATGCACCTCGGGGTGATGGCTCCTCGAAGCGCGATGGAGCCCCGAGGCGTGACGCTGCCGCCCCACGCGATGGAGCGGCAAAGCGGGATGGCGCTCCGCGCCGTGATGGAGCACCTAAGCGTGATGGTGCGCCGCAACGTGACGCAGCATCCCGCCGTGATGGAGCGCCACAGCGCGATGGTGCGCCGCGCCGTGATGGAGCGGCGAAGCGTGACGGTGCCGCGGGCGGCGCGCGGCGCGATGGTGCCTCGAGCGGCGTGCGCCGGGACGGCGCGAGCGCGGGCTACCGCGGTCCCCGCCCTGCGGGATCAGGCCGGCCCCAGCGACCCAACCGTCCAGAGGGCGACAACGACCGTCCGCGGCACGATGACCCGGTCATCCCGGAAACGGTGACGGGCAAAGAGCTTGACCGCATCGCGCGCAACGAGCTCAAGACCCTCGCGAAAGAGAACGCTGACCGAGTGGCTCAGCACCTCGTGATGGCCTCCATGCTCATTGACGAGGATGCCCCGCTCGCGCACCGCCACGCGCAAGCCGCCGCCCGTCGCGCCGGTCGCATTGCGTTGACGCGCGAGACGCTGGCGATTACGGCTTATGCGACCGGAGACTTCGCTCTCGCCTTGCGAGAATTGCGAACCTATCGCCGTATCTCGGGGTCGAATGAGCAGCTTCCGCTCATGGTGGACTGCGAGCGCGGCCTCGGGCGACCCGAGAAAGCTCTGGAGTTAGGCCGTTCGGTCGACCGCAAGACGTTGAGCGTGCCGACGCGCGTAGAGCTCGCGATCGCGATGTCGGGCGCCCGCCTCGATCTGGGCCAGACCGCCGTGGCGCTCAGCGAACTGGAGATTCCGCAGCTCGACCCGACCAAAGCGTTTAGCTACAGCCCCGCGCTCTTCGATGCCTATGCGATCGTGCTCGACGAACTCGGTCGAACGGACGAGGCCGACGAGTGGGCTCGTCGAGCCGACCTCGCTGCCGAGGCGCTCGAATCGGCCGATGCAGAGCCGGGCGACGAGACGATTGAGATTGTCGAGCTCGACGACAGCGACGAAGCGGCGGCGATGGTGGCGACCCACCTCGAGAGGGATACGCGCCCGGCCAACGGAGGCACCGATGGCGCGGCGTAACGCGTCGTCGACCCCATTGAGCGGGCGGGATGCCCTGCTGCTCGACCTCGACGGCGTGGTTTACGCGGGGCCCGGCGCGATCCCGCACGCTGTCGACAGCATCACGCGGGCGGCGAAATCGGTGCGCGTGGGCTACATCACGAACAACGCGTCGCGCACCGATGAGTCGGTCGCAGAACACCTGCGCGGGTTCGGTCTCGCGGTTGAGGCGAAGGATGTTGTCACGAGCCCGCAAGCGGCCGTGCGCATCCTGGCCACCCTCGTTGACCCGGGGGCCCTCGTGCTCGTGGTCGGCGGCGACGGACTCGTGACCGAGGTCGAGGCCGCGGGTTTCCGGGTCACGCGGTCGGCCGACGACCAGCCTGCCGCTGTCATCCAAGGTTTTGCTCCCCACGTCGGCTGGGAGCACCTCGCCGAAGCATCGTTCGCGCTGCACACCGGGATTCCGTGGGTCGCGACGAACACCGACTGGACGATTCCCGTCGCGCGGGGCATCGCGCCCGGCAACGGAACGCTCGTGTCGGCCGTGCACCTGGCGGTGGGTCGCCTTCCGGTGTTCGCAGGCAAGCCGGAGACCGCCATCTTCGAGGTCGCGAACGAGCGGTTTGCCGCGGTGAACCCCTTGGTGGTGGGTGACCGACTCGATACCGACATCATGGGCGGCAAGCGCGCGGGGCTCGCCACCGCTCTCGTCTTGACCGGCATCGACCGGGCCAAGCAAGTTCTCGCGGCGCCGGCGACGATGCAGCCCGACTTTATTTTGGGCGACCTGCGAGAACTGTTCGAGCCGTACCCGGCGGCGGAGATCGAGGTGGATGCGGACGGCGTGCGCACAGCATCCGTCGGTCGCGCGGTCGTGCGCATGAAGCACCATGTCGTGCGCGTGGCGAGGGCGGGCACTGACCCCCTCGATTTGTTGCGCGCGGGAGCCGCCGTGATCTATGCCTCTGGCTTGCAGATCTATGGCCTCGACGTCGACGAGCAGCTCATGCAGCTCGCGGTATCGTCGTGAGCATGACCGACGGAGAGTTTTCGACCGAGCCCGACGCAGCGCTGTTGTCGCGCCTCGCGCTCATCGATGAGCGACCGCTGGGCGACCGTGCCGAAGCGTTTCGTCAGGTGCACGATGAGTTGCGTCAGCAACTGGAGGCGACAGACGGCGACGCTGGCCGCGCCTCCTAATGGTGCGCGATCGCGAGGCGGACGCCTCGTCGACGGGCACCGGGGGCGCCGGGACCGCGCCCGCCTCGTCGTCTGATGCTGCGCTTTCGCCGGTGTCGGGGCGGCTCGACGTCGCACTCGTTGAGCGCGGGCAGGCGCGATCGCGAACCGTCGCGCGCGCGGCTATCGAGGATGGCCGGGTGACGGTGAACGGCCGGGCGATCGTCAAGCCCGCGCATCCAGTTGCGGAAACCGACGCGATTGAGCTCGATGGTGACGATCGCTACGTGAGTCGCGCCGCCCTCAAGCTCGTGGCAGCCCTCGACGCGGCGAGCCTTGATGTGCGCGGGATGCTCGCTCTCGACCTCGGAGCCTCGACGGGCGGCTTCACACAAGTGCTGCTCGAGCGCGGCGCGCGCCAGGTCATTGCGCTCGATGTGGGGCACGGACAACTCGTCCCCGAGTTGCGCGCTGACCCGCGCGTGGTTGTCGTCGAAGGAGAAAACGCGCGCTCGCTCACGGCTGAGCGACTTGCGACTGTCAGCGGCGTGGCAGAGCGGCCCGACCTCGTGGTCGGCGACCTGAGCTTTATCTCCCTGGGTCTCGTCGTGCCGGCGATCGTGGAAACGGTCGGCACCGAGGTGCCGCTTGTTCTGCTGATCAAGCCGCAATTCGAGGCTGGACGGCAGGGCATCCGTGAGGGCATTGTGACGTCGGCGGCGGTGCGCGACGACGCGATTATGGGCGTGCTGTGGGCGGCGAGTGATCTGGGCGTGTTCGCGAGCGATCTGCTCTCCTCCCCGATCGTCGGTACGGGCGGAAACCACGAGTATCTCGTCGTCTTTCGGCCGGGTGTCGGGGTGCATCCGACAGAATGGAGGGCGCGGGCCGCACAGCTCGCGTTCGCACCGTGAGTTCGCCTGTCGAACTTCGCTGCCAACCCTGACCGACCGCACTGCCGAGAGCCCTGTGAAGGGGAGACCGTGACCAACCGTTGCATTCTCGTTGTCGCCCACACCGGGCGACCCGAGTCATTGGCGGCTGCCGTCGACGTCGTGCACTTATTGCGGGCGGCGGGGGTGACCCCCGTGGTCGATGCCGAGTCGCGAGACGACGTGAGCGAGGCCTCGGGTACGGGCGATCTTCGGGTTCTGGGCAGCGACGTGCAGGTGGGCGAGATCGAACTCGTGATCGTCTTGGGTGGCGACGGCACGATCTTGCGCGCTGCCGAGCTCGCTCGCGGGGGCTCGGCCCCATTGCTCGGCATCAACCTGGGTCACGTGGGCTTTCTCGCGGAGAGCGAGCGAGATGACCTCGCGTCGGCGGTGGGTCGCGCGCTCGATCGCGACTATCTCGTCGAAGAGCGCATGACGCTCTCGGTACGCGTCAAGTTGGGCACCGAGGTCATCTACGAAACCTGGGCTCTCAACGAGGCGACCGTCGAAAAGGCGAGCCGCGAACGGATGCTCGAGGTCGTCATCGAGGTCGATGGCCGCCCCCTGTCGAGCTTCGGCTGTGATGGCGTCGTCATGTCGACCCCCACGGGGTCAACCGCCTATGCATTCTCTGCGGGAGGCCCGATCGTGTGGCCCAGCCTCGACGCCCTTCTTCTCGTGCCGCTGAGCGCGCACGCCTTGTTTGCGCGTCCACTCGTCGTGGGCCCCAATAGCTCGCTCGCCGTCGAGGTGCTCGATCGCACGCAGGGTGTCGGAGTGCTGTGGTGCGATGGCCGTCGCGCGGTTGATCTGCCGCGCGGCGCTCGAGTGGTGGCACGTCGGTCGCCGACGCCCGTGCGTCTTGCGCGGCTGCATCCCGGACCATTTACCGACCGATTGGTCAACAAGTTTGCCCTGCCCGTTCATGGCTGGCGGGGCCCCATCGACGAGGAAGGCCGCGGCTCGTGATCGAAGAGATCTCTATCCGTCACCTCGGTGTTATTGGCGAAGCGCGCTTGCCGCTGGGTGCGGGGTTCACCGCTCTGACCGGCGAAACCGGAGCCGGCAAGACGATGGTCGTCACGGCGCTCGGGCTGCTGCTGGGCGACCGTGCCGATACAGGAGCGATTCGCTCGGGTTCGGGCCAAGCGCTCGTCGAGGGCCACTGGCACATCGACGAACACGGCCCCGTGGCCGATCGGGTGCGCGACGCCGGGGGAGACCTTGATGGCGGGGCCCTCATTCTGAGTCGATCGATCTCGCAAGAGGGGCGTTCGCGCGCCGTCGTCGGTGGCCGCTCGACGCCCGTCGGCGTGCTCAACGAGATCGGCCAGCAGCTCGTCGTGGTTCACGGTCAGAGTGACCAAATTCGGCTCAAGTCGGCGACCGCGCAGCGCGAAGCCCTCGACCGCTTCGCGGGCCCCGAGTTGGCCGCCGTGCTCGGCGACTACCAAGAAGTGTTCCGCCGGTGGAATGAGGCTCAGGCCGAGCTCGATGTGCTCGTCGCCGAACGCGACCGCCGCGCGCGCGAGGCCGAAGACCTGCGGCTCGCCATGACCGAGATCGAGTCGGCCGCGCCGCGTCGCGGTGAAGACGTCGAGCTCACCGAGCGCGCCGATCGGCTCACCAACATTGAAGACTTGCGGCTCGCCGCGGCGCAAGCACACGACCTCATCTCGAGCGAAAGCCTCGATGAAGCGCCGGATGCCCTCTCGCTGCTCGACAGCGCGCGGCGCACCGTCGACCGCGTGTCGGGGCACGACCCGGCTCTCGCCCCCATCGCCGAAGCGATCGCCAACGCGGGATTCGTGGTGGGCGAACTCGCCACGCAGCTGTCGTCATACTTGGCGTCGCTCGACAGCGACGGTGGCCGCGAGCTCGAGGCTGTGCAAGAGCGCCGCGCTGAGCTCGCGAACCTCATGCGTAAGTACGGTCCCACGCTCGATGAGGTGATCGACTATCTCGATTCGGGCAGCGGTCGCCTCATGGAACTCGATCACGACACCGACCGCATTGAGTCGTTACGCGTCGAGGTCGATGCCGACCGAGCTCGATTGATGATGCTCGCCGATCGGCTGAGCGATCTGCGGCGCGTGGCGGGCATCCGTCTCTCTGAGCGCGTCACGGGCGAGCTTGCCGCGCTCGCGATGGGCTCGGCGCGCATCACCGTTGACGTGACGCAACGCGATGAGTACACCGCGAGTGGCCGCGACGCCGTGGCGATTTTGCTGCAGCCGCACCCCGGTGCCGAGCCGCGCCCCCTCGGTCGCGGGGCATCGGGCGGCGAGCTCTCGCGCGTGATGCTCGCGTTCGAGGTTGTTATTGCGGCGACCGACCCGGTGCCGACGTTCATCTTCGATGAGGTTGATGCGGGCGTGGGTGGTGCGAGCGCTATCGAGATCGGGCGGCGACTCGCGCGTCTCGCTCAGACCGCGCAAGTCATCGTCGTCACGCACCTTGCACAGGTCGCGGCATTCGCCACCAACCACTTGCGTGTCGTGAAAGACAGCGATGGTGCCGTCACGGCCTCGAGCGTGCAGCAACTGCACGGCGATGAGCGCATCGCCGAAATGGCGCGCTTGCTCAGTGGTCTGCCCGACAGTGAGTCGGGGCTCACGCACGCGCGCGAGCTGATTCAGACCGCGCGCGAACTCGTCGGCTGACGTCGCACGGAGTCCTCAGCCGGGCTGGTGCCGTTGCGCGGGGCGTTCCCACGCGATCAGCGCGTCCGCTGACGGCGCACCGCGCGTCCGCTCACGGCGCACCGCGCGTCGGGCCGACGGAGCCC
>JBDKJR010000173.1:0-9016 GCA_039796515.1 Actinomycetota bacterium | reverse complement strand
TCCGTCACCGCCGTCGAGGCGAGCGTCGCATTGGCGCCGCGATCGGTCAGCATCGTGCGCGTCTCACCATCGACGACGATCACGATCGTGCCCGTCGGCAGCGTGGGGTCTTCGCTGAGGTGCGCATCGACTCCGGATGCTCGCAGCGCGCTCGCATGACGGTCAGCGTCGCCCGTTCCGACCCGCCCCACGAGGTCGACGCGGGCTCCGAGCCAGCCCAACCACGCCGCGGTGTTGCACGCCGACCCGCCCGGGTGCCGCGTGATGCTCGCCGCCGTGTCGGTGTCAGTGCGAATCGGGCCGCGCGGCACGACGATGATGTCGTCGATGACGTCGCCGACGACGACTACTCGGGGAGCAGACACGGTTATCGACCGGCCACTGCCGCGCCCACTAGCCGCGAGCCGACCAGGCCGTGGCGATGCGGCCTGCTACCCGCACGTTGTTGCGCGCGAGATCGAGGTTGACCTCGAGGCTGCGCCCCTCGCTCAGTTCGACGATGCGGCCGAGCAAGAACGGGGTCACGGCCTTGCCGCGGATGCCCTGCGCGGCAGCTTCGGCAAACGCCGTCGCCAGCACGCGGTCGTGCTCCTCGCGATCCCACGCCTGGTCGGCCGGAATCGGATTTGCAACCACAATGCCCTGGGTGTGCCCGAAGCCATCGTGCGCCGCCATGACGTCGGCCACCTGCTCGGGGCTCTCGACGGCCCAATCGAGCGTGTAGGCGCTCTCGCGCAGCCAGAAGCTCGGAAAGACCGTCGTGCCGAGGCCGACCACGGGCACCGAGTACGTCTCGAGCCGCTCAAGCGTCGCCGCAATGTCGAGCACGCTCTTGACGCCCGCCGAGACCACCGTGATGGGGGTGACCGCGAGCGTCGAGAGGTCAGCCGACTCGTCAAAGGTTTCGCTCGCGCCGCGGTGAACACCGCCCAGGCCTCCCGTGGCAAACACGCGGATTCCCGCCTTGGCCGCGAGATGTGCGGTGGCCGCAACCGTTGTCGCGCCGCTCGCCGCTCGAGCCGCCAGAATCGGCAGGTCGCGCACGCTCGCCTTCGCGAGATCTTCTTCCGCGATGCGCCGCACTCCCTCGGTGTCGAGGCCGATGCGGGCAACACCATCCAACACGGCAATCGTCGCGGGCGTCACCCCTTGATCACGCAGGATGCCCTCGAACTCAACGGCCGCCGCGTGGTTGCGCGGCCGCGGCAACCCGTGGCTAATGATGGTCGACTCAAGGGCAACGACGGGGCGGCCGGACGACAGCGCCGCGGCCACCTCATCAGACAGCTGGAGGGCGGAGTTCACCGCCCTAGGCTACGCCCCCATAGGCTAGCGAGGTGTCGATTGGCGAAGCATCACGAGCGTATGACGCTGCGCTCGACGCCCTCGAAGCCGAGGCGATGTGGGCCATTCGCGAAGCCGCGGCGGCGTGCGAACGACCCGTTCTGCTCTACAGCATCGGCAAAGACTCAACGGTGCTTCTGCACCTGGCTGCGAAAGCCTTCGCACCGGCGCACATCCCGTTTCCGGTCATGCATATCGACACCACGTTTAAGTTTCGCGAGATGATCGCGTTTCGAGACCGCCGCGCGGCCGAACTTGGACTCGACCTGCGGGTCGTGACGAACCACGAGGCAGTCGCTGACGGCGTCACGCCTTTTCGCGAGGGTGCTGACGAATACACCCGCCTCATGAAGACCGTCGCTCTACGCCGCGGACTCGATGAGGGACGATTCGACATCGCACTCGGTGGAGCGCGTCGCGACGAGGAACGTTCGCGCGCGAAAGAGCGAATGTTTTCTGTGCGGGAACAGGGACACGTCTGGGATCCGTCGGCGCAACGGCCCGAGTTCTGGACCACCGTGAACGCCTCACTGACCCCGGGCCAGACGCTGCGCGCGTTTCCCCTCTCGAACTGGACCGAACTCGATGTGTGGCGCTACATCTTGCGCGAAAGTCTCGAGGTTGTTCCCTTGTACTTCACAGCTGAGCGGCCCACGGTCGAGCGATCGGGGCAGCTCATCGTGGTCGATGACGATCGTTACCCGGTAGAGCCGGGAGAGGTCGTGCCACGGCGCGTGCGGTTCCGTACCCTCGGGTGCTACCCCCTCACGGCGGGTGATGAATCCGAGGCGGCAACCGTGGCCGATATCGTCGCCGAACTCGAGACGAACCGGCGGTCAGAGCGTGCCGGTCGATTGATCGATGGTTCAGGATCATCGTCAATGGAAGCCAAGAAGGTCGAGGGGTACTTCTGATGGCTGAGCTCCCGGCTCTCGTGCGGGCCGTCATGTGTGGGGCCGTTGACGACGGAAAATCGACCCTGCTCGGCCGCCTGCTCGTCGAGACAGACAGCGTTCCGCTCGATGAGCTCGATTCGGTCTCAAGCAACGGTGTCATCGACTACGCGCTACTGACCGACGGTCTTGCGTCGGAACGCGAGCAAGGAATCACGATCGATGTGGCTCACCGGCAACTCACCCTGCCCGGCGGGCGCCGCGTTCTCATGGCAGACAGCCCCGGGCACGAGCAATACACGCGCAACATGGCGGTGGCCGCGTCGCTCGCCGACGTCGCCGTGCTCGTGATTGATGGTGAGCGAGGCATCCGTCAACAGTCCTATCGGCACGCGGCCATCTGCGCCTTGATGGGGGTGACGCGCGTGATCGTCGCCGTCACCAAGATCGATTCACTCACCGACCCGCGCGCGCGATTCGACGAACTACGACGCGAGGCCAACCCTCGACTGGCGGCCCCCGGCTTTGCGTCGGTCGACTGGATTCCGACGAGTGGGCGACGCGGGGACAACGTGACGCGCCGGTCAGAACAGACGCCATGGCACATGGGCCCGACGCTCGTGGATGCCCTCGCCACGCCCGCGGCCGACGCCGAGCCCCCCGACTCCGCTCCCCTTCGGCTCGCGGTGCAAACCGTCGTGCGCGAGAACGGGCAGCGCTGGTACGCGGGTCGGATCGCCCGCGGGTCGCTCGCCGCGGGCGACGCCGTGCGGGTCGCCCGCACGGGCACCACGGCCGGCGTCGTCGAGGTGCGACTCGGTGACGCGTCTGTCGTGGCCACGGCGGGGCAGTCGATCGCGGTGCGGCTTGACCGCGAGATCGACCTGAGTCGTGGTGATCTGCTCATTGCTGCCGATGACTCCGCCGAGCCCCAGCGCGTCTGGTTGGCCGACGTGGTGTGGCTCGATGCACAACCACTCGACCTCGGGCGCAGTTACCTGGTGCGCAGTGGGCCGAGCGAAACCCCCGCGCGCGTTGACTTCGTCCGGTCGGTCACCGACCTCGACTCGGGCGAGGAGCTCGGTGGTCGCCTTCTCACCATGAACGATCTCGGTCGCGTCGAACTGGTTCTAGATCGCCCCCTGTTGCTTGATCCCTACGCCGAGTCGCGACACACCGGCGGGCTCGTGCTCGTCGACCGGGCGTCAGCCCGCACCGTGGCCGCAGCGATGACCGTCGCCCCCGTCGAGCGCGAGAGTGAGGTCACGCGACACGCTTTTGCCATTGACCGTGCTCGCCGTGAAGAACTCAATGGCTTGCGCGGCGTCGTCGTCTGGCTGACGGGCCTCCCCGGCAGCGGCAAGAGCACGATTGCCGACGAGGTCGAGAAACGGCTCTTCGAACGTGGTGTGCGGAGTTTCACGCTCGACGGCGACACCGTTCGCTCGACCCTGAGCGAAGATCTCGGGTTCACCCCTGATGACCGTCGAGAGAACGTGCGTCGCGTGGCCCGCGTGGCCGAGCTCATGCTCGACGCAGGGCTTGTTGTGTTGGTCTCGCTCGTCTCGCCCTTCCGAACCGATCGTGAGCTCGCCCGTGAACGGTTTGCGGCCGACGACTTCATGGAAGTGTTCGTCGACACCCCCCTCGAGGTCTGCGAACAACGCGACCCCAAAGGGCTGTATGCGCGAGCCCGCGCCGCCGATACCTCAACCATGACGGGCGTGGGCCAAGACTACGAAGCGCCCGAGAGCCCTGAGCTCCATCTCGACGGCACAGCGCCGATTGAGCAGTCGGTCTCACTCATTCTCGAGCGCATCACGAGCCGACGACTGCGCTGACCCTTCAGCCACTCCGCGCTCCGCTCGGTGGCGACGGATGCCCCACCCGATGAGCACGGCGCACGCAGCACCCGTCACCACGAGGGCGATGAGCAGCGCGGCGGTAGGCGCCGCGCTCGTCACAGCCAGTTGCCGAACGTTGAGCAACACGATCACGGTTCCGGTCACTAACCCGAGGATGCGCTGCGGCGCGATGCTCACGAGCTTTGCGGCGATCGGAGCGGCAATCACGCCGCCGATGAGCAGCGCGAGCACGGCATCCCACGGAATACCCGCTGCGCCGATTCCGACGAGGAATCCCCCGCTCGCGGCAAGGGCCACGACGATCTCTGCCGTGTTGGCGGTGCCAATGGCTTGGCGCGGAGAGAGGGCATTCGACGCCGTGAGCGACGTGGTGACGATCGGGCCCCACCCTCCCCCTCCTGTTGCATCGACGAATCCCCCAACGAACCCGAGAGGCATGAGCCATCGAGCACGCGCGCGCCGCGTGACCCCAAGAATCGTCGCCCGACTAAACCGCACGAGAATCACAATTCCGAGCCCGAGCAAGAGGGTTGCCGTCCAGGGCGATGCGGCCGAGAGATCAATCGATGACAGCAGCACCGCACCGATGAAAGCCCCTACTCCGCCTGGCAGTGCCACCTTGAGTAGCGCGCCCCGATCAACGTTTCCGTACCGAACGTGGAATGAGCCGCTGGCAATCGACGTACCGATTTCGGTGAGGTGGGTGACCGCTGATGCGATGGCCGGACTGTAGCCGATCACGAGAAGCATGGTCGTCGAGGTGATGCCGAACGCCATGCCAATCGCACCGTCAATGAGCTGCGCCACAAAGCCCACGAGCGCAATCAGCACGAGAGTCATCGAGCCTCCCGGCGGGCGTGCTCGGCCACGAGCGCATCGTAGAGCGCGTACTCCTCGGAGCGATGCTGCCGCAACATCTCCCGTGAGCGAGCGCTCAGGGTCGGTGCCGGCGACACCGCCACGTGCCGTCGCTCAAGAATGCGGCGCGCGTCATCGCGCACCCTGTCGCTGGAATCGGGCAACAGGTCGTCGAGGTTCTGCGAGAGCTCGGTCAATGGGACGACACACCAGAATCGGTGCGCAACGGTAAGAAACTCCTCGGCCGAACCCAAGTACCAGGTGTGGTCACGTCGAAGGTGCGCGATGGCGTTCATGGCAAAGTGCGCGGCGCTCTGCTCGGCATCGTCGTCTGACCCCAAGGCCTCGAATAGGGCGTTGGGCTCACGAAACCACGAAAATGCGGCCGCCTCGGCCGGTGTCCACAACCGACGACCCTGCGCCGCCTCGGGCCGTCCCTGGCGCAACCGGCTCATGAATCCGCTCACGTATCGACGGTCGGGGTCACGGAACACCACGGCAAACGTCGACGTCTCCTCGTGCTCGGCACGCCATGGAGTCCGCGACTCTGCGTGTGACAGCAGGGTCGGCAGGGCCTCGAGATCGTCACCCTCGAGGCGCGCGCGCAAGCGGCGCAGCATCCACTGGATGCTCGTTCCCCCCGTCTCGCCGATGTGCAGAATGCGCCGAGAGCTCATGAGGTGGGTCGATCCGACACGATGTGCCGCACCGATAGCCCCAGCATTTTGGCGAGCTCGGGCGCGGCAGGCGCCTGAAGAAACGCGTCGGCCAGCTCGTCAAAGCGTTCCGCGCGAACCTCAGAGCTCGACGCCACCCGCCGTTCAACGGCGCCGGGGCGTTGCACGTTCGGGTTGCCGCCGAGCTGGTGGGACGGGGCAAAGAGAGCGTCAATGCCCGCCTGCTTGGTGGGAAGCGGAATGTGGTCAATGCCCAGGAACCGTCGCAGAGGGCGCGTGTTCACCTCAAGGGCGCTCGGTCGCGTGTCGCGCAAGAGCCCCGTTGCGAAGATCAGCGACGGAATGCCCAGTGAGGCCACGAGAGTCAGAGCGTGTGCGTAGGTGTCGCGCCAGAAGTTCGCGGCTTGCCACGCCGGAGTTTCGTGCCCGCGGCGAAGTCGCGACGCGATGTACGTCGACATCGAGTGAACGGGATCCCGCACGAGAATGAGGGCTCGCAGGTCTGCGTGGGGGGCCAGCTCGGGCGCGACCCGTTGAAGATAGCCCGGTGACTTCGATCCGTCGACAATGACGTCAGACTTCGCTGTCGCGAGCAGAGACGTGTAGAGGTCAGGCACCGAGAGAAGCCCCAGGTCGGTCACGCGACTCTCGGGCCACACGGGACACGGCGCCTCGGCATCCCGGCAAATGTGACACCGCACGAGCTTTGCCGGTCCGTTATAGAACGGCAGGTTCTGAGGTGTGCGCTCGAGTTCGCCCGGGTAGAGCCCTGGCCGCAGGGCATTGAGCATGTTGCCCAGAGCCGTCGATCCGCAAAACGGCACCCCCAGGGCGAACACGATTCGAGGTGTGCTGGTGCGACGAAGCGGGGAGCGAACCACGGCAGTTCCTTCTTCTCGGGTGGTGCTGTTCTCGGTTTTCGTGTTGACAGAGCTCATAGATACGGACGTCGGCGCACAATCTCTGCAAGACGGATGATCGGCACAACGTGCGCGAGACCGTAGTAGCTCACATAACCCTGTCGCCACACGTTGAGGGGCATCGTCGCGATCTCGCGCGCGGTGGACAACGGTCGCACCCACGACCGCAGGCGAACGCGCCACACCGGCTTGCGCATATTGACGAGTGACGTGCTCCATGGGTCGGTAAAGCCTGACTCCCATTGAATCGCCCCCAGCAGCTCAACCTCGGCTTTCGTGGGCTGAGAGAGCAATCGGGAGAGACGCGGCCTGGTCGCCGCCCACAACTCGTCGGGCGCGCAATGCATCAACACTCGCCACTGCTCAATCGCCCGCAACAACCCGTCTTGTAGGGCGGTGTGCGCGCTGACGTCGTCGTATTGCTTCTTGCGAGAGAGCACGTATTCCCAGATCTCCGGTACGAACAAGCGGCGCTGACCATCTGCGTCGACATTGGGAAGGACGACGCCCTCCATTCGGCCGCGATCCACCTTGAACGGATTCGACCTCGCCTTGACACCGAGGTACAACCCTTCGACTCGAACCGTCGAACCGATCAGGCTGGCCAATTCCCGCACCATGACCTGTATCGAGCCGTTCCAGCCAACATCGACAAGAACGACTCGCTCATGGTCGCGGAGACCGAGCTGCTCGACCACCTGCTCGCTCAACGAGTGTTCGCGCTGTGGCATCGATTGCAGCCTCGACCACACAAAGTCGGCATACTCGGTCGTCGACATGTTTGACGCAAGAAGGTCTGTGCTCGAATCGCCGACCAAGCGCAGCAGTTCGGTCGCGCCATTGCGACCCTCGGTAAACCGCATGATCTCGCGCAGGCTATGCGCATAGTTGCCCGGCATGCGGGCCACTTCATCGATGACCGCGCGAAACACGGTCGCCCGGTTAAGCTCAGGAACGAAACGGAGATTGGGTGGCAGGTCGACACCGAGAGCGGGCAAGGCCGCTTCAATGAGTCGGGCTTCTGACGAGACGGCAACGAAGAGGGTCTCGGGCTGTCTCTGTGCTCGCAGCGCGAGTTCGTCAACGAAGAGCATGAACGGTGGGGCAAAGAGACTCCCGATGCGACCCGCATCGAACAAGTGGCCGCTGAGCCGCACGAAACGGCGACGAACGGCCGCGCGGGTCGTGCGGCGTTCGATGTCGAGTCGACGCTCTCCCGCGCGCCGCGCGACGCCACGCTGACGGTGGTGATGAGTGCGATAGAAGATCGCTTGAGAACCCTCCGCGATGGGCGAACGATAGTCAGACTGCCGGTCATCCCCGATGTGGATGTTCTGCCGCAGGTCAAAGTTCGAAAAAACGTCGTCCGCGGCAAGCGCCCGAAAAGCTCGACCCGACCACTTTCCGCGCCCGAGATCACTCGAGGTCGCACCGCCGTCGAACAGCTCGATTCCGAGCCGTGCGAGAAGCGTCTCGATGTGCGCGGCGGTCAGGTACATGTCGGACAAAAAGTAGACGCGAAGGTCGTGGCGGTCACGCGCGGCGACCAGCTCGCGCACGAGCCCCGTGTTAGCGCGGAGGTGCCTGAGTTCACACTCCAGCTCGATGTCAATGAGCTGTGACACGGTGACCTCGAGCTCGGCATCCGTCATCGGCTCGTCGTATTTTCGAGCAATGAGGCTCAGCATGAGGGTGAACCACGCGTCGATGCCGACTTCGGCGTCGCGGCCCGCCTCACGTCGGTTGGCGTGTTCGCGCTGCAAGAGTCGACGAGCGTAATGGCGGAATGAGGTCAGTTCGCGCACCGTGATGCTCGACGACACGAGCGAACGAACCAGCGGCAACCAGGCCGCCGACACTTCGGCGAACTGCACCGCTTCGGGCCACGTGTCACGCAAGACGACCGTGTCGAAAATGTCGACCGTCAGGGTGCGAATACGGTGGTTTCCCGGCCGCTCTGATCGACGCACAATGTCATCGATTCGGCGAGCGATCGACTTCATGCGGCACTCCCGCTTCCTGACTGAATCCGGCCCCCGCTAGAGGCTACACACACAGGAAGCCCCCCGCCGGTGGCGGGGGGCTTGTCGCGCGCCCGAAGGGACTCGAACCCCTAACCTTCTGATCCGTAGTCAGATGCTCTATCCATTGAGCTACGGGCGCATGCTGACAAATGTCAACGGTGGCTGCCAAAGCAACCTGCCAAGTCTACCAGCGTTCAGATGGTGGCCTGAGCGGCTGATTACTTGAGCGGAGACGGCGGGATTTGAACCCGCGGTCCCCTTGCGGGGACTCCACCTTAGCAGGGTGGTGCACTAGGCCTGACTATGCGACGTCTCCAGGTGCCGCTGCGCGACACGCGGCTCCCATACTAACCGGCCGCAGGGCCGGATCCGAACCGGGATCAGCCGCGCACGTTGCCGTTCGAGCAGGTGTTCTGCGCGGCCGTCTGACCGGCG
>JBDKJR010000172.1:0-2831 GCA_039796515.1 Actinomycetota bacterium | reverse complement strand
CCGTGCACTCGGTTCCGCGTCTCATGAAGGGCCAGGGCGCCATCATCGGCGCCGGGGCGCTCGAATACCCGGCCGAGTTCCAGGGCATGTCGCAAGCGACTCTCGCTGACCTCGGCATTGGCAAGACCATCACGCTCACGAGCACCTACGACCACCGCGTCATTCAGGGCGCCGGCTCGGGCGAGTTCTTGAAGAAGGTGCACGAGCTGCTCATCGGCGAGCGCCGCTTCTACGAAGACATCTTCGCCGACCTGCGCATCCCCTACGACCCGATTCACTGGGCGCAAGACATTCACGTTGACCTGGCCGACCAGATCAACAAGACCGCGCGCGTGCAAGACCTCATCAACGCCTACCGCGTGCGGGGCCACCTCATGGCCGACGTCGACCCGCTCGAATACCGCCAGCGCTCACACCCCGACCTCGATATCTCGAGCCACGGGTTGACCTTCTGGGATCTCGATCGTGAGTTCGTGACGGGTGGCTTCGGCGGTCGCCGCACGATGCTGCTGCGCGAGGTTCTGGGTGTTCTGCGTGACACCTACTGCCGCACGGTGGGCATCGAGTACATGCACATTCAAGACCCGGAGCAGCGTCGCTGGTTCCAGGAGCACTTGGAGAAGCCGTACCAAAAGCCGACGCACGACGAGCAAATGCGCATTCTCGGCAAGCTCAACCAGGCCGAGGCGTTCGAGACCTTCTTGCAGACCAAGTACGTCGGCCAGAAGCGCTTCAGCCTCGAGGGCGGCGAGTCGGTCATCGCGCTGCTCGACGAGATCTTGCAGGGCGCTGCCGATCACGAGCTCGACGAGGTCGCCATCGGTATGGCCCACCGCGGTCGCCTGAATGTGCTCGCCAACGTCGCGGGCAAGACCTACGGCCAGATCTTTCGTGAGTTCGAGGGCACGCAAGACCCCAAGTCGGTGCAGGGTTCGGGTGACGTCAAGTACCACCTCGGCACCGAAGGCACCTTCACCGCGATGTCGGGCCGCGAAGTCGCGGTCTCACTCGCCGCCAACCCCTCGCACCTCGAGGCCGTCAATGGCGTGCTCGAAGGCATCGTGCGCGCCAAGCAAGACCGCAAGCCCATCGGCTCGTTCACGGTGCTGCCCGTGCTGCTGCACGGTGATGCGGCCATGGCGGGTCAGGGCGTGGTCGTCGAGACCCTGCAGTTGAGCCAATTGCGGGGCTACCGCACGGGCGGAACGATTCACGTCGTCATCAACAACCAGGTCGGCTTCACGACGCCCCCTGGCGAAGGCCGCACGTCGACCTATTCGACCGATGTTGCCAAGACGATTCAGGCACCGATCTTCCACGTCAACGGCGACGACCCTGAAGCCGTTGTTCGCGTGGCCGAGATTGCCTTTGCCTACCGCCAGCAGTTCAAGCGCGACGTCGTCATTGACCTCGTGTGCTACCGCCGCCGCGGTCACAACGAGGGCGACGACCCCTCGATGACACAACCGCTCATGTACAACCTCATCGAGGCCAAGCGCTCGGTGCGCACGCTCTACACCGAAGCTCTCGTCGGCCGTGGCGACATCACCGAAGAAGAGTTCGAGGCCGCGCACCGCGACTTTCAAGATCGCCTCGAGGTTGCGTTCGCCGAGACGCACGCCGCGCAGACGGGCTCGTTGCCGGTCGTGACCGGTGGGCCGACGACCGAGCACGACGACCTGGCCGGAGAGCCGGAGTCGACGGGGGTCGATGAGGCGGTCATCCACCACATCGGTGACGCGCACGACAACCCGCCCGCCGGGTTCACCGTGCACACCAAGCTGCAGGCGATGCTCAAGAAGCGCGTCGAGATGAGCCGCCAGGGCCAGATCGACTGGGGCTTCGGCGAGCTCCTCGCACTGGGCTCGCTGCTCATGGAGGGCACGCCCGTGCGGATGGCTGGGCAGGACTCGCGTCGTGGCACGTTCGTGCAGCGGCACGCGGTGCTGCACGACCGCGTCAACGGCCAAGAGTGGTTGCCGCTCGCCAACCTCAGCGAGAACCAGGCCCGCTTCTGGATCTATGACTCGCTGCTGAGCGAATACGCCGCGATGGGCTTCGAATATGGCTACTCGGTCGAGCGCCCCGACGCGCTCGTGCTATGGGAGGCCCAGTTCGGCGACTTTGCCAACGGCGCCCAGACGATCATCGACGAGTTCATTTCGTCGGCCGAGCAGAAGTGGAACCAGCGCTCGAGCGTCGTGTTGCTGCTGCCGCACGGCTACGAGGGCCAGGGACCCGACCACTCATCGGCACGCATCGAACGCTTCTTGCAGCTGGCCGCAGAAGACAACATGACGATCGCGCGGCCGTCGACGCCCGCGTCGTACTTCCACCTTCTGCGCCGTCAGGCCTACGCGCGCCCGCGTCGCCCGCTCGTGGTCTTCACCCCGAAGGCCATGCTGCGCTTGCGCGGAGCGACGAGCGAGGTTGCCGACTTCACGAGCGGTCGCTTCCAGCCCGTCATTGACGACGCGACGGTGACGGATGCCGGCGCCGTGCGCCGGGTGCTGCTGCACGCCGGCAAGATTCATTACGACCTCGTGGCCGAAGTCGAGAAGCGCGGAACAACCGGCGTTGCCCTCGTGCGACTCGAGCAGTTCCACCCGCTGCCCGAAGCCGAGCTGCGTGCGGCGTTGAGCCGCTACCCGAACGCCGAGGTGGTCTGGGTGCAAGACGAGCCCGAGAACCAGGGGGCCTGGCCGTTCCTGGCGCTCGAAGCGCAAAAGCGCGGAATGCCGCCCATGCGCGTCGTCTCGCGTCACGCCTCGGCCTCCCCGGCGACCGGCTCGAGCAAGCGCAGCGCCCAGGAGCACGCGGACATCATGGAT
>JBDKJR010000171.1:0-3550 GCA_039796515.1 Actinomycetota bacterium | reverse complement strand
GATCTTTGCAACGGTGTTTCCGCGCGTTCCTCGTGTGCCCGCGGTGTCCCTTGCCCTCGCGATTCCCGGCGTCATTGCCGTTTCTCTCTACCGGCCGTGGGAGACCCCCACCGTGGGTGCCGTCTCGGGAACCACGGCGGTTGTCACCGCCATCCTCGTGGCCGCCGTCGCCGGAGTGATTGTCATCGCCAAGGCGGAGAAGGCTGACGTTCAGCATCCTTCGGTCATCGGGACCGAGTAGTCGGGTCGCACGGTCGCACGCGCGCCAGGCTCGTTCAGTGTCGCTGGGTGCCACCCCAGTCGATAGTGTTGAGCAAAGATCGGCCCACGACCCGGAAGGACGCCATGTCGAGCCCCGAGACCCCTGAGATCCCTGAGACTCCCGATGTTCCCGAGACGGCGGCGGTGTCGCCCGTTCGCGAAAACGTGCTGCGCGGCACGCTGCTCGCTCTGCTGGCCGTTCCGGCCGGTGTCGCCCTCTGGCTCGTGATTTGGAATCTCGGCTACCTCGCGGCGATCGTCTCGTTCGCTGTTGCCCTGGGTGCAGCGTTTCTCTATCGAGTCGGTTCGGGCGGAACGGTGAGCAAGGTCGGGGCCAGCATCGTGACGGGCATCGTCGTGGTCACCGTCTTGCTGAGCTTCTACGCCGGGCTGGTCAGTGACTACGCCAACGTCGTGGCGTCACAGCTCGACATCAGCCCGTTCGAGGCAATGGGCCAGCCGTTGTTCTGGAGCTCGTTCCACGCCGGCCTGCCGGTCGTGCTCGAGGGGAACGTGATCAATGTCGGACTGGCCTTGCTGTTCGGTGTTCTCGGTTCGTTCGGCGTGCTGCGCGCCGCGTTCCAGTCGCCGCAGTAAGCCTGGCCGTTCCCGGTCGACCGGCGGCCAGGCCGCGCGCGGTACGGTCGTAGGGGAGGCAACACTGTGACCGACGAGATCGACCCGCACGTGCGTGCGCGCTCGACCATGGAGGGCTCGACGCGCGATCTGAGCTACCCGCCGAGCCCTGAGCCGCTCGCGGTCGCCGTCTACGACAACCACACGCACCTCGAGATCGCCGACGGCGAGAACCCGCTGCACTACCGCGAGCACCTCGACCTCGCCTCGGCCGTGGGCGTACGCGGGGTGGTGCAAGTGGGCACCGACGTGCTCACGAGCCGCTGGTCGGCCGCGGTCGCGGCGCTCGAGCCTCGGGTGCTCGCCGCGGTCGCCATCCACCCCAATGAGGCTCCGGCGCTCGCCGAATCGGGCGAGCTGGATGCCGCTCTCGCGGTCATCGACGAGCTCGCCGCGCAGCCCCGCGTGGTCGCCATCGGCGAGACGGGCCTCGACTACTTCCGCACCGAGCCGGGCAGTGGACGCGAGGCGCAGCTCGCCGCCTTCGAAGCCCACATCGCCATCGCCAAGAAGCACGGCCTGGCGCTGCAGATTCACGACCGCGACGCGCACGACGACATCGTGGCGACGCTGCTGCGGGTGGGCGCGCCCGAGCGCACGGTGTTCCACTGTTTCAGTGGCGGAGTCGAGCTCGCGCGGGCGTGCGCCGAGCACGGCTGGTACGCGAGCATGGCCGGCACGGTGACGTTCAAAAACGCCCACAATCTGCGCGAAGCGCTCGAGGTGTTGCCGCCCTCGCTCGTGCTCGTCGAAACCGACGCGCCGTTTTTGACCCCGCACCCTCATCGCGGCCGGCCGAACGGGCCCTACCTGTTGCCCCACACGGTGCGCGCGATTGCTGAGCACCTGGGCACAGACCTCGACGCGTTCAGCGCCCAGGTGGGCGCGAACACCGAACTCGTCTACGGCGCGTGGGATGCGCACCCGGCCGTTGCCGAGGCCGACGTGCCGGGTGACCCGCTCGACCTCGGCGCGACGGCGGGCGAGCGATGAGCGCCCTGCTCGGCCCCGCCGAAGTGCGCGATCTCGCAGCGCTGCTCGACGTCATGCCCACCAAGAAGCTCGGCCAGAACTTTGTGCACGACGCCAACACCGTGCGGCGCATCGTGCAGACCGCGGCGCTCGAACCGGGCGAGCCCGTGCTCGAGGTCGGGCCGGGGCTGGGCTCGTTGACGCTCGGTCTGCTCGAGGCGGGGCATCCGGTCGTCGCCATTGAAGTGGATGCTCGCCTCGCCACCCAACTGCCCCTCACGGTCGCCCAGCTGCAGCCCGAGGCCGCGCTCGCCGTGGTCACCGCCGACGCGCTGCGCGTGCCGTCGGTGCCCGACGCGCCCGGCGGCTCGCGCCCCACGGCTCTCGTTGCCAACCTGCCCTACAACATCTCGGTGCCCGTGCTGCTGCACTTGCTGGCTCTCGAGCCGGGGATTCGTCGCGTGCTCGTCATGGTGCAGGCCGAGGTTGGGCACCGACTCGCCGCCGAGCCCGGCTCGAAGGTCTACGGCGGGCCGTCGATCAAGGCCGCGTGGTACGGGCGCTGGCGCGTTGAGGGCCAGGTGAGCCGGCAGGTGTTCTGGCCCGTGCCGAATGTTGATTCGGTGCTCGTGGGCATGACGCGGCACGAGGTGCCCGGCACCGAGGCCGAGCGCGTGCGCATGGGCGAGCTCGTCGACGCGGCGTTCGGGCAGCGGCGCAAGATGCTGCGGCAGGCGCTCGCCGAACTCTTCGGCTCGTCCGCCGCCGCGACCTCCGCGCTCGAAGCCGCGGGGCTCGACCCGACCGCGCGGGGCGAGATGCTCGGGCTGCCCGAGTTTTTGCGGCTCGCTCGGGCCGTGCCAGCGTGAGCGCAGCATCCCTCGCATGACCGGCGAGAGTCAGGCGCGCTCGAGCAGCGTGATGACCTCGAAGTGCGTCGACTGCGGAAACATGTCGAGCACGCGTGCTCGCCGCAGCCGGTAGCCGGGCATCGCCGCGAGGTCGCGCGCGAGTGACTCGGCGTTGCAACTGCTGTAGATCACGTGTTGCGGGCCGCGCGCTTGCAGCCACTCGGCCAGCTCAGAGCCCAGCCCGCGCCGCGGAGGGTTGACGATCACGAGCTCGGGCACCTCGGTCGCCGCGAGCGCGAACGCCGTAGCGTCGGCCGCGATGAACCGGATGCGCTGCCGGTCGCTCGCCGCCGGGAACCGCGCGTCGCGGGCCAGCTCGGCGCTCGCCACGGCGGCGGGCGAGGCCTCGACCCCGAGCACTGACCGCGTCGCCCTTCGGGGTGCCCGCGATCGGTCTGTCGCGTCGCCTGCCGGCGACGCGCATGACAGAGCAAACCCGCCGACCCCGCAGTACAGATCCCACACTGAGGCGGGGTCGAGCGCATTGACCCACTCGCGGGCCTGGGCATAGAGCGCGGCGGCGATGGCCGTGTTCGTCTGCACGAAGCTCTGCGGCCGTACCCGAAGCTCGAGGTTATTGACGGCGAAGGGCAGCACCGCCTCGGCGGTGAGCACGTGCTCGACCTCGCCTTCGAGCACGGCCTTGTGCTCGGGCAGCAGGTTCGCGGTGACGACGAGCAGCTGTGGCAGGGCATCCTGCAGCCACGGCAGCACCGCGCGCACGCGCGCCACCGAGGCCTCGCTGCGCACGACGAACCGCACCATGAGCG
>JBDKJR010000170.1:0-5517 GCA_039796515.1 Actinomycetota bacterium | reverse complement strand
GGCGAGCACGGTGACACTGCCAGCCGAGTATGCGATGGAGCATGTGCGGCTCGGTTACGCGGCCACCGAGTACGGGACCCAGTCCGCGACCGAGACCGCCTCGATCACCCTGGCCGGGCCGGCGACGACTGGTCGCGGCCTGTATGTGGCGATGACCCGCGGGCGCGATGACAACCGTGTGTACGTCGTGACCGACACCCACGAGATGAGTGAGGCACGCGACGTGCTCGAGGGGATCGTCGCTTCCGATCGGGCCGACATCCCGGCCGTGGTGCAACGCCGCCACCTCGCCCAACAGGACCGCCAGCCACCGCGTCTACAGCCGCACTGCCAGATCCCGGAATGGTTCCACGACCTACGCGCCGACGCCGCCGACATCTACCGCCAAGCATGCCAAGCGCTCGACGACTCGGCTGCGGCGAGAGAGCGACTCGTCGAGGTCGTCGACACCGCGGCGCGACGGATCGCCGATGCGAACACGATGTGCGCACCCTTTGATGCCGAACTCAATGCGGCCAACGACGCGGTGAAACAGGCTGAGGCGGCACAGCGGGCCGCGCAACAACGACTCGACCAGTCAGGGCTCCGCGGCCGACGCCAAGCGCGCACCGAACTCGCCGCAGCAAACGAGAGCGTTGCCAGCTCCGGCGAGTTGCTCGCGGTCGCGCGCGAGCAGGCCCGCGAGCCCGACGCGCAACGCAACATCGCCCGCACACAGATGGAGGCAGCCCGCGACGCGCTGCGGAGTCACGACATGTACGCCAAATGGCATTTCCTCCCCGAACACCTCTCAACCGCCGAAGCCCGCGTCGACGCGCTCGACACATGGCACGACTGGGCCACCGGCAAACCAGTCACACAGGAAGGGCTCGCCGAGGCCGTCACCACTCTGCACGAGATCGCCGCGCACGAACCCGACAACGGCACACCCCAACTCGCCGAGGTCATCCATCAGTGGGCCGAACAGCAAGGCATCGAGTTCGCCCGGCCACCCGCGCAACAGCACAGAACAGTCGAAACCGGCATCGAGATCGACCTGTAGAGGCCGGGCATATCGGCAGTTCTGGGCGGGCGTCTACGGCCCAGCCGAGTAGAGGAGTTCTCCGGCACCCGAGTCGAGGGTCTGTTGCAGCCTGGCGTCAACTTCGAGGAATCGGATTGCTGCTGCTTCGTCGCCTGCGCTGTTGCCGACCGATTGCACGACCGCCTGCATCGAGGAGGCATTCGGGTTCTGAAATCGGATAGCGATGACAACTTCCGGCTGGTTGTCACCCTGTTGGATCATCGTCAACCATGCTCGGACCGCCTCAGGGGTGTCGACGAGCGACGATCGGACCGCATCGAGCAGTCGCGCTGACGGTCCTACAGCAGGTCGACCGATGCGAACGGATGTTTCGGCCGCGACGACCTCTGATCCGTCGCCTACCGGGAGGCGCCCCCGCGAGAGAGCTTCGATCTCTGTTTGCGTGACGAATCCACTCGTAGGAGATCCGGGATCGAACACGATCTTGTTCGTGCGGGCTCTTCCGGCCATCTCAAAGAGCGCCGACCCTGGCAGAGCAACGTACCCGGCGCCTTCAGGTCGGAAACGGAGCAGAGCGGCAACGCTGGTGAAGACGGGGAGAACGACAGCGTCGTCGTCGGTGTAGGTCACGAGCTGGAGCTTGTCACCAGCCTGAGATGTCCACGACTTGGGCTCGTTCGACGCAGTGGGCGACATGACAACGAGCGTCGACTCGAGCATCAGCTGGAAGAGCATGGCGCGAGTCGATGGGCCGTCGTTGACGGACACGGCTCTCATCGCGTCGACCAGGGCGTCGTTCCGGAGCGCCTGCCCTGCGTGGTCAATCGGTCCTGCGGACGTCGATTGCTTCTCGCGGTTACGGCGGAACATCTCGTCAGTCTCGCATCTCGTGCCGTCGACCCAGATCGGCAGTTCGGCGCTACCGACCGCGCAGGTTCCGCACCTCCGCGAGCAGCTTCTCAACGTCCTGGCGTGCGTGTGCGATGAAGTCCAGATCGGCGACAGATGCCGGCGACGAGTCGCGCGTCACGTACATGTCCGGCTCGTTGTCGTCCAAGCCGCCGACGCGAATGAAGTTGTCACCGCCGAGGTGGTCGCGCCCTTCGACGAAAGGCTGCCACGGTCCCTTGCTCGCGGCGTTCAATCGCTCCTCGATCTCACCAAGGTCGTCGTCGGTCATCGGACCATCTGCCATGCCACAAGGATGGCCGATCCACGTAGCGCCGAGCGGCAGCTATGCACTACCTGCGGGCGTGGCCTGGCTGGGCCAGCGTCCGTTCCAGGGCTCAACCGCAGCCCATCTGGCGGCCCGCACCCGATGACGCTCCGGTAGCGCGACCACGATCGGCCACGCTGCAACGAACACATCGAGCCGCACTCCGGCGCCCAGCCCTCGCAGTCCGGTGTCGCTTCGCCTCTCGTAGTCACGCGCTGACGACCCACCGACTCGCAGATCTCTGTAGAACTTCCAGGCTCCGTAGAGCCAGCCGACTCCAACCACAACGATCAACAGAACTGCGAGAGATTGAACTATCAGCACTTGGCACCTCCGCCGAGTCGATGCTTGCACATAGTCGACCGACAGCGAGCAGTGCGGCAGGTCTGGGCGCGGTTGGACCGTTCTCTGTCAGCAGATCGTTGGAACTCCTTCAGATGAATTGCTGACACAGAGCGGAGAGCGGCGGACGACGGGTAGCGCCGAGTGCCCGGTATGTGCGCTCTGCGCAAGTACTTCTGCTCGCGCATTATGGGCGGGTGACGAGGAGGCCGATCCGGCAGCGGCCCCTGACAGTCACGGAACTCGATGCTGCTCGAGGAACGCATCGACCTCGCCGTGCGCCGTCCGTTTGATCTCCCGGTAGTCCCCTACATCGTCGATACCGACGTCTGAGTCGATGTCGAGGTCGCGCAACTCGAGCGAGAACAGCTTGTCCTCGTAGTCGGTGTGACGGTGACGGATGAAGGCCCGCGCGGCCAACGCAGCGCGTTCGTCGAGGGTCAACTGCTTGGTCCGCCCAACCCGGCCACTGCCGACCACCGCCGCACGGTCAACCGCTCCACGGGCGATCTCGTCAGCGATCGCCTGATGCTGCGGGGCGAACGCCAACCATCGCAACACGGCCCCTTCGAACTCGGCGCGATAGGCGGTCTCGGCTCGCTCGCGTTGACGACTGCTCGACTGGCGTTGCGTCTCGCGCCGCGCGGCGGTGACAGCCGCCGCTTCACGTGCTGCCGCAATCGCCTCGATCGGGGCGAGCAGACCCAATTGCCGGCGATGCTGCCCACGACCCTTCGGGCGGAACAGAACCCAATAGTCGCCCGCCGACTTCACCTGACGCGTGAGGAACGCGTCGCCGGAGGGCAGCAACTCCCAACCGTCCGGCCGGTCGAGGTCGCCGAGCTCGGGATGCCACAGCCCGGACTTGGTGTCGTACACCTCCAGATGCAGCCCCGCCGGATCCTCATCGACCATCACCAGACAATCGCACGTCCTCGAACGTGATTCCAGCACCGTCGCCAACACCAAGACCGCTTGCGCGACCACGCCATATCGGGCATTCTGCGCTCGTGTCGATCAATGACTGGGCGGGCATACCGGACGCTGATCGCGCGCTCGACAGATCGAGATCTCCAGACGATCGGATCGCCACATTGCGTTCGATCCTGATGAGCAACACGAGTGCGGGGAAGGAGCTACTTCGTCGGATTGCGTCGGACGTCAGCGAGCCCGGCGAGATGCTCACACTCGCCGGACGCCAGCTCGCGAGGCTGATGTGGGCAGATGCCGTTTCTGAGTTCGACATGCGTGACTTGACCGAGATCGCCGGTGAGATCGTGTTCACGGCCAAGCCCGACGAACTCTGGTCGTGGTAGCGCCGATCCGCTAGGCGCTCGTCGTCCTGCACCCGCCGGCTCGCTTGCGCCGGAAGCGACGACCAGGCAATCTGCTCTCGTGCGTTTGGTCAGCAGCGACGGGAACACCCTGTCGTTGCGGCTCACCGGATACCAGTTTCCGAACGCTGTTGACCCGCGTGTCCGGTACAGCTGGCACAGGGTGTCGGGATCGGCTTCCTGTGCGGCGGTCAGTTGGGACTTCGAGTGGCCCGCGCTGACGTGCGATGAGTCACCGGGCATCTCACGTTGGTTGCGTGCCGTGGCGTCGGCGTCAACCGGGGGTTCGGAGTTGCCGATGCCGTTGGACTTCACCGAGCCGAACTTGAGCTTCGATTGCTGGCCTGCATCGAGCGGCGTCGTCATCTCGGTGTGGTTCGATCTGGAGTTTCACCCGCAGCCGAGTCCGCGAAAGTTGGCGGGCGATCCGTTTGAGGTCGAGTTCCAGGTTGTCGGGTCCCAGCTCGCCGAGGCGGCCGATGAATGGGACGCCGATGTTGCGGCGTTTCCGGACGCGTTGTGTGCTCGTTGCGGCACGCCGGTTGTGCGCAGCCTCGACCGCTACGACGAGCTGGAGCGGATGCACTGGGTGTGCTTTCACTACGAGTTCGAGCACTCGCAGAGTGACGCCGATACGCCCTGCCACGACCCTCGCTGCCCCGCGCGCTCGGCGGTCCTGCGCCGCCCCTCGCGCCCAAAGGGGTAGCGCCGATCTGCCGATCGGCACGAGGCCCGGACGGCCGTCGCCGCAGTGGGAGGATGCGGCAATGTCTTCCCGTTGGACCTGCGTGTTCTGTGGCCAGCCGATCACTGACGAGCGCAGTGCCGCCTCGTTTCTGTTCATGGCACGCCGCGGAAGCGCGTTTGAGGTCGCCGGCCATGGTCCAGACGACGGCAGCCTCGAAGGCAGCCAGTTCTTCTGTCACTCGGACTGCTTCACCGCGCTGATGGACGGAGTCGTACGAGCCATGGTGTTCGACCCAGACCTCTGACCGTCCGAACTGTTGGACGCGCTCCGTCTTTCTGCGTCGGCCAGCCACTTGCATGCTGAGCGACGGCCGGGCATTCTGCGCTCGTGAGACTGGCCCGGTGGGAGTACGTATGCGGGTCGTGCGGGTCCCACTACGACGTCGCAAGCGCGGACCTGTCGTTCGCCTACGGCACATTTCTCGCCCGGACTCCGACCGGCGTCGTGGCCTCATGGAATGCTGACGGCCCGGCGCTCGACGAGGTGCGAGGACTCGTCGAGGATGATCCACGAGTCATCGGCCGCACCCGACAGGAGCTACGTGACCTGGTGCACCAGGCGGTCGCTGTCTCGTTCGATCCCCATCCAAGTGGCGAGCATTTCTCACTGGCGGAGACGACGGGATGTCCACAGTGCGGCTCGACGTCCGTTGCAGCGTTCACAGCGACGGACGAGTTCGTCGGCGAGACGACCGACGTCGTCGAGCACGCGATGTGGCACAAGCTCACCGATGCGGAGCGCGCGGCGCGAGTTCGGACCGCTCTCGATCGACTCCTCGACGGCGCATAGCTGCCGCTCTGCTCGCTGAGCATCAGCCATCGAGCACCTGGCCAATAGCCGGTGGACCTTGACC
>JBDKJR010000169.1:0-4542 GCA_039796515.1 Actinomycetota bacterium | reverse complement strand
GACGGCGCGCAACTCACTCACGCCGGCGTCGCGCGGCAGAAAGAGCGAGAGGGCCGCGGCCGCCACGCCCACGGCGACCACGAGCACGACATAGACGACCGTCGGGGCAGTGCCCGTGCGCATTGTGCGGTGCACGTGAATAGCCCGCACGAGCAAGTAGAAGAACGGCCCCGCGAGGAGCCACGCGACCGAGGCGCGGTGCTCGTGACCGAGAGCGCCCAGGCGGCGGTAGTCCGAGAGTGCCCCGACCACCATCACGAGCAGGCCCGCAGAGCCGAGTCCGCCAAACACGTAGGGGGTGGTGCTCGTGGTGGCGCCGTCGGTGAGCCACCAGCCCAACACAGCGAAACCGAGCAGAATCAGGGGCGAGAGCGCGAGGACCCACGAGCCGCCCGTCGATGCTCCCGAGGCCACGCGCGCGGCGCCGGACGTTCGCTGCGAACCCCACGTGCGCGTCATCGGCTCATAGTCGACGCTCGCGAGATCGACGGATGCCGTGCGCGGTTGGGCAAACGACGCTGCCGCGGCAAAGGGAGCTGCCGCGGCCCAGGGTGTGCCGGTTGGGGCGGGGGCCGAGGGTTGTGCGCCTGCCGACACGGGGGACTGCCCGGCCGGCGATGCCGACATGGGCTCGTCGAAGCCCGGAAAGCCCGCCACCGCGGCCGAGCCCGCGGTGGGCGGAACGAGCCGCACGGGCTCGCTCACGGGAACGTATTTGGCACTCGGCTTGCGCGAGCCGGGCGTCGACGCGGAGCCGATACCGGGGGAGTAGGGCGCCGACGAGATCGACGCAGACGTGGGGCGCGCGGGCGCGGGAACCGCGGGGCTCGCTTGCGAGGCCGGAACCGGTGCGCTCGCCTGCGAGGCCGGAACGGGCGGGCTCGCTTGGGAGGCCGGAACGACGGGGCTCGCTTGCGAGGCCGCGGGATCGGCAAAGGGCGGCGGCACGTAGGGAGCCGAGGGCAACGGCAAAGCGCCCGTCGCGGCAACCGGCGCGCTCGCAACCGGCACGCTCGAAACAGGTGCCGAAACGACGGGTGCCGACACCGCGGGCGCCGACGGTGCTGAGGGATTCGGCTGCGTGTGCTCGCTCCAGGCTGAGCCATCCCACCAGCGGATCAGGGCAGGGTTGGCGGCATCGGCATACCAGCCCGGTGCAGCACCTGTCGCCATGATCAACCCCCCTCGGCCAGACGATCAGTCTAGGCCTGAGCCCGTCTCGGTGCCACGCGAGGCCATGAGAGCTGGCTTGGAGCACCCTGAGGGTTGCCTCTCCCAGCCCCGCAGTCTAGGTTCGCGACTATGAGACGGCTCGCCTCGATCGTCGCCGACTACGCCTACGTGGGCCGCTCGCGACTGCGCTACTGGCGATACGGCTCGCGCCCGCCCGCTCCCATCGATGCGGGGGCGGATGCTCCGCCTCCCGTTCTCCTCATCCCCGGTGTCTTCGAGACCTGGCACTACCTCAAGCCCATCCGCGATCGCCTGGTGGCTCTCGGGCATCCCGTGCACAGCGTGCCCGAGCTCGGCTTCAATCGTCACCCGATTCCGGAGATGGCCGCCCTGCTCACCGCCTACCTCGAGCATCGCGAGTTGACCGAGGTCACGATCGTCGCGCACAGCAAGGGCGGGCTCATCGGCAAGACGATGCTCGTTGCCGACGAGCGCGCCGCGGTGAGCCGCCTCACGCGCATGATCTCGATCAACACGCCCTACGGCGGCAGCCCCCTCGCGCGCTTCGCAATGGGGCCGTGGCGCGAGTTCGTGCCGACGCGGCCCGTGATCGTCGAGCTCGCGGCCGAGGCGAGCGTCAACAAGCGCATCACCTCGCTGCACTCGAGGTTCGACCAGTACGTGCCCTCGGGTAACTCGGTGCTCGAGGGTGCCGAGAACGTGCCGCTGCCCTTCGACGGGCACTTTCGGGTCTTGGAGCTGACGCCCGTGATCGACGAGGTGGTGGCACGGCTGCCGCGCCGCCGCTGAGTCGGGCACTGGGCCAGACCGCCCAGCCCCCGCGGCCGAGCCACTGGGCCAGACCGCCCAGCCCCCGCGCTATGGGTTTGCCAAAAGGTGAAGCCGATTGCGCGTTTTTTTGAGAGGATGAGCGCATGCCCGCTGCGAACTCCCTGCCTTCGACGGATGCCCTGCCAGCGCTGAGCCTCAAACTCGTGCCCGCCGCCATCGTCGTGACGAGTGCGATCGCCCTGTTCGGCTTCGAAAACCGCGTGCTCGGCTATCCGTGGCTCGTGACCGGCCTCATCGTGGCCTACTTCGTCGATCGCGAACTCATGCGTGATCTTGGCATCATCGCCGCGGGACTCATTGTCGTCAGCACCGTGAGCGTCAAGGCCGACATTTCGTGGCCCAACTTCTTCTTGCTCGGCTTCGTGCTGAGTCTCGCCGTGGCCGTGCCGTTCGTGCTGGATCGCTTCGTGTTCAAGCGGAAGGTCATCCGGTTTCCGTGGCGCAGCGGCCAGAAGTGGCAGCCCTGGGAGAAGTCGTATCTCTTCGCCGTGCCGTTTCTCGGCTGGCTCATTCTGCCGTTTTACTTCATCACCTCGGGGGCCTACCAAAACTGGCCGGCGGTGTCCGAGGCGAGCGAAGTGCTGCGGCTCTTCATCGGCGTCAACGCCGTGGGCATTTGGGACGAGCTGTTCTTCATCTGCACGATCTACGTGCTCTTGCTGCGCCACTTTCCCGTTCTCACCGCGAACATCTTGCAAGCGATCGTGTTCGTGAGCTTCTTGTGGGAGCTGGGTTACCAAGCCTGGGGCCCGCTCATGACGATTCCGTTCGCGCTGCTGCAGGGCTGGATCTTCCACCGCACCAAGTCGCTCACCTACGTGATCATCGTGCACCTGCTCTTTGACCTCGTCGTGTTCCTCGCGATCGTGCACGCCCACAACCCGGGTCTCTTCCCGTTCTTCTTGGTGCCGAGCCCGGGCAGCTAAGTCGCGCGGCTAACCCTGGCAGACTCGAGTCGTGAGCCTTCTCGAGTCGATGCCCCGCCCCTATGAGGCCGGTGCCGCGTTCGACGCCATCGAGAACTGGGCGGTCGGGCGCGGGCTCACGCTGTATCCCGCCCAAGAAGAAGCGATCTTCGAGCTGGTCGCGGGCGCCCACGTGGTGCTTGCCACTCCGACGGGCAGCGGCAAGAGCCTCGTGGCGGTTGCGGCGCACGCGATCGCTCTCGCACAAGGCCAGCGCACCTACTACACGGCGCCCATTAAAGCCCTGGTCAGCGAGAAGTTCTTTCAACTCGTCGATATCTTCGGGGCCGAAAACGTCGGCATGGTCACGGGTGACTCGAGTGTCAACGGCGACGCGCCCATCATCTGCTGCACGGCCGAGATTCTCGCGAACCAAGCGCTGCGCGAAGGCCCCGAACTCGCAGCGGGCATCATCGTCATGGACGAGTTTCACTACTACGCCGACGTCGACCGTGGCTGGGCGTGGCAGGTTCCGCTGCTGACCCTCACGAAGGCGCGCTTCTTGCTCATGAGCGCGACCCTTGGCGACATCACGCCGATCGCGCGCGACCTTGAGAGTCGCACGGGGCATCCCGTGAGCGAGGTGACGCACACCGAGCGTCCCATTCCGCTGACCTTTGAGTATGTGCGCACTCCCGTGCACGAGACTGTCGAGACTCTGCTCGAGAACGGCCAGGCGCCGATCTACATCGTGCACTTCAGCCAGGCGGCGGCGATGGAGCGCGCTCAAGCGCTCTCGAGCATCCGCATCGTCAGTCGAGAACAGCGCGATGAGATTGCCGAGGCGATCGGTGACTTTCGCTTCGCGACCGGGTTTGGCTCGACGCTCAGCCGACTCGTGCGCGCGGGCATTGGAGTGCACCACGCCGGCATGCTGCCGAAGTATCGCCGGCTCGTGGAGGTGCTCGCGCAGCGCGGGCTGCTGCGCGTTATTTGTGGCACCGACACGCTCGGCGTCGGTATCAACGTGCCGATTCGCACGGTGCTGCTGACAGCGCTCAGCAAGTACGACGGCGTCAAGATGCGCCAAGTGACGGCGCGCGAGTTTCACCAAATTGCCGGGCGAGCCGGGCGCGCGGGCTACGACACGGCGGGGCTCGTTGTCGTACAGGCGCCCGACCACGAGGTCGAGAACCACCTCGCCACGACCAAGGCGGGTGATGACCCGAAGAAGAAAAAGAAGATCGTGCGCAAGGCCGCGCCCGCGGGTTTTGTCACGTGGAGCGAGACGAGCTTCGAGCGGCTCGTGGGCGGTGCTCCCGAGGCACTCGAGAGTCGCATGCAGGTCTCGGCGGCCCTGCTCATCAACCTCATCGCCCGCGGGGGAGACGTGTTCGCCAACGCTCGCGCGCTGCTCACCGAGAACCACGAGCCGCCGCACCGGCAGCGCGAGCTCGTGCGGCGCGCACTCGGCATCGCGAAGACGCTCGTTCGTGCGGGCGTCGTCGAGATCGACCGCTCGGTGACGCCCGCGGCGATCACCCTCACCGTTGACTTGCAACCCAACTTCGCCCTCAATCAGCCGCTCAGCCCCTTCGCGCTCGCCGTCATC
>JBDKJR010000168.1:0-5202 GCA_039796515.1 Actinomycetota bacterium | reverse complement strand
ACGAGGGGTTCGGGCTCGCGGTGTCATCGGGGCCGACGGCGCTGTTGGTGGTGACCGAGAAGTCGATCTCGCTCGCCGTGCCCTTCGTGTCGTCGGTGACCGTGATGCCGGGAACCTCGAGGTTGGTCACGCCGGCGACGAGCGGCAGGGCGCTCGCGGTCGAGACGGCTCCCGCGGCCATGACGCCGAGTCCGAGGGCCGAGGCGGCGCCGATGGCGATCCAGTTCTTTGCGTCCATGGTGAATCCTTTCGAGCTGTGGGAGCCGGTGCGGGTTCGCAACCGGTCTCGCTGATGAGTTCAGACTGCGGGCCCCGCATGAGAACACCAGGAGGTTCAGATGAGAGGGCTCTCATCTTCGTGACGCCTCGAATTCAGTTCGCGACGGCTTTCGCGGCCTTAACCGCCTCGTAGGCGGTGAGTGCGTTCTGCCGAGATAGCGCGAGGTCGACGATAGGCGCCGGGTACTCCGGCTCGTCAACCTCAGGAACCCAGCGCTGCACGTACGCGCGGTCGGGGTCGAACCGCTCGGCCTGCAGCACCGGGTTGAAGACGCGAAAGTACGGAGCGGCATCCGCCCCCGACCCCGCCACCCACTGCCAACTCGCGGCATTGCTCGCCTCGTCGGCGTCGACGAGCGTGTCCCAAAACCACGCCTCGCCGATTCGCCAGTCGATGAGCAGGTTCTTGGTCAGGAGAGAGGCCACGATCATCCGCACGCGATTGTGCATCCACCCGCTCGACCACAACTGGCGCATGCCGGCGTCGACGATCGGAATGCCCGTGCGCCCCTGCTGCCACGCTCGCAGCACCGCCGCATCAGGCTTCTCCCATGGGAAGGCGTCGAAGTCGCGCCGCACGTTGACGGTCGCGAGCTCGGGCAGGTGAAACAGGATGCTGTACGAAAACTCGCGCCAGCCAATCTCGCTGAGAAACTTCGCGCGATTCGCCGTGGCCTCGGGCGCGAGGGGCTCATGAACGCGCGCCCACACCTGGTGCGGGCTCAGCTCGCCAAAACGCAGGTGGGGGCTCAGTCGACTCGTGGCCTCGATGCTCGGTTCGTCACGGCGGTGATACAGCGAAAGCCCGTGATCGATGAAGTGCTCAAGCCGGTCGTACGCGCCCTGTTCGCCCGGGTTCCACGCGGCACGAAGCCCCGACGCCCAATCGGGACGCGTCGGCAACAAGTCCCACGACTCGAGCGCGTCGCTCTCGGCCGGCCAACCGGTGAGGGCATCGGGCGCCGCCAGGGGAGGCCGAGGCTCACCCGCCGCGAGGCACGCGCGCCAGAAGGGCGTGAAGACCCGGTAGGGCTCACCCGAGCCCGACGTGATAGTCCACGGCTCATGCAGCAGCGAGGCACCGAAGCTCTCGACCACGAGTCCGTCGCCGCGCAAGCGTGACTTGAGCGCAGCATCCACCTCGCGAAGCGCTCCGTAGCGGCGGTTCCAATAGACAGCACCGGCGCCCGTCTGCGCCACGAGCGCGGGAATGACGGTGGATGCCGCGCCCCGCCGCAGCGTGAGGCTCACGCCGCGCGCCGCCAGCGCGGCGGCCAGCGAGGTGAGGCTGTGGTGCAACCACCATCGGCTCGCGCCCCCGAGTGGACGCGCCCCGGGTGACTCGTCATCGAGCACATACACGACCACCACGGGCGCGCCGCGTTCAGCGGCGGCGGCCAACGCCGGGTTGTCGGCGATCCGAAGGTCGTCTCGCAACCACACGATGCTCGGGGAGGGTGTCATGACGCGAGGCTAGCCGCGCTAACTGAAACGAGGGTGCGGGTTTCGCGTGCGACGCTTAGTCGCGCAGACGCTGGCAGAGCTCGGTGAGTTGGTGCAGCTCATCGACGCTCAAGCGAGACCCCACGCGGCGAGAGATCGCATCGGCGTGGCTCACGGCCACGCGCTTGAACAACTCAAACCCTTCGGGCCGCAGAGCGACGATCGTGCCGCGTGCGTCGGTGGCGTCGGGCAGTTTGTCGACGAGTCCACGAGCCGCGAGGCGGTCGATGAGGCGGCTGACGCTCGGTTGGCTTAAGAGCAAGTGGGGAATCAGATCACGGATGCGCAGCCGACGCTCGGGCGCCCGCGAGAGATTGAACAGCACGTCGTATTCGGTGAACGAAATCTCGCTCGTCGGAAACTCTGCGGTCAGTTGTCGCAGCACCGATACCTGTGCGCGAAACAACGCCTCCCAGGCGCCAACGGCGGCCGCCTTCTCTGTCATGCCCCCACTCTAGGCGCGGCCGTGAGCATGTGTCGGGGCGGCGATTCACACGCAGTCGTGCAGACATGCGAAAGGCCGGTCACCGAGGCGGGCGACCGGCCCTCTTCCCTTGCACCGAGAGTGTCCTGCAATCACATTCCGCGTCTTCCGCCACAGCAAACGATCGACGCGTGATCAATCTATAACGGATCGATAACAGTGTCTAGTTACCAAACTGTTATTTTTCTTTGAAGGCGAGCCGGTCGCCCACAACCGACCCTCGCGCCCCAAAAAACCTGGTGAGACCCCAGTCTTTATGCGACTTTAAGTGTCGACTGCAATATGTACCGGCTGATCGAGTCGTTCGGCGAGCCGTCAGCAAGCTCCCAGCGAGGTGCTCGTGACGCAATTGTGACCAAAAGGGTGCTAGCGCAACCGGTTGCACTGGGTCTAACGTCTCCATTGCTTGACCCCAGCACCGGGAGCACACGCTCCTGCCCATGAAAGGAAATGACTATGGCAGTTATTCGCCGAAAGGTTGCTTCGGCCGCGGGTATCGCGGTTGCGTCAACCCTGCTCTTCACCGGCTGTGCCGCCGGTACGGGCACCGATGGCAGCGACTGTGCCGAAGTGACGGAAATCACGTGGCTCGGAACCATCAAGGTCGAGATCCAGGACCAGTTCACCGACGCGATCGAGTACTACAACGAGAACAACACCGACTGTGTTGCGGTGGAGATCCTCGAGTCGCCGCAAGACGTGCCCTTCCTCCAGACCGTTACGACGTTCTACGAGGCCGGCAAGGCGCCCACCATCATGACCGCTCTCCAGGAGATCCCGGACATGGCCCCGCGCGTTCTTGACTGGTCGGGCCAGCCGCTCGCCGAGCTCGCCGCTCCCGGCACGCTCGACGTTGCGACGATCGACGGCAAGGTTGCGGGTATCCCGATCACCGCCGAGGCGTTCGGTCTGCTCTACAACAAGGCTGTTCTCGACGCCGCTGGTGTCGACGTGGCCGACATCACCACCCGCAGCGACCTGGCTGACGCCTTCGACGCTGTTGCCGAGACTGGCGTTTCGCCGGTGCACTTCTCGGGCCTGTGGTGGTCGCTCGGTGCGCACTTCACGAACATCTACCACACCAACGCTGCTGAAGACGTTGACGGTCGCCTCGCGATCCTCGACGAGCTGAAGGCCGGCGAGAAGGACCTGCTCTCTGACCCGGTGTTCGAGAACTGGCTTGACACGTTCGACCTCCTCAAGGAGAACTCGATCGACACCGCCAGCATCGCTGACACTGACTACGACCTGGGTGTCGAGAACCTCGCAGTCGGTGACACCGGCTTCTGGTTCATGGGCAACTGGGCCGAGCCGAACCTCCTCACCGCGACGCCCGATGGCGAGTTCGGTGTGATGCCTGTTCCGATCAGCGACGAGGCCGGCACCTACGGCAACGACTCGATCTCGGTTGGCGTTCCGTTCTACGCGATGATCGACGCCGAGCAGTCGACGCCGGAGCAGCAGGAAGCGGCCATCGCCCTCCTCACGTGGTTCATCACCACGCCTGAGGGCCAGGCGTACTGGTCGGGTCCGGTCGAGGATGGTGGAATGAACTTCATCCCCGTCTACGACGGCTTCACCGTGTCGCCGAGCACCTTCATGGCCACGAAGATCGCTGAGTACATCGCTGCGGGCAAGACGCTCCAGTGGGTCAACAGCGCCTACCCTGCCGGCCTGCAAGAGGCCTACGGTGCTGCCGCTCAGAAGTACTACGACGGTGTGAGCGACCGTGCCGCATTCGCGGCCGAGCTCGAGGCCGCCTGGGCTGAGTAGCCACAAAGGGAGATCAGTCGCAGACTGAAACCCCGAACCACTCAACGGGTTGCCCGGGGCGAAAGCCCCGGGCAACCTGTTATGGAATCAGGCCCGTCAGACAATGAGGTTTGGACAAACACATGAGAACTCGTAGGCAAGAGATCCAGCGGTTCGCGGTATTCGCGTTGCTGCCGCTGTCGATCTTCATCTTGGTGCTGGTCGTTCCCTTCGGCCAAGGCGTTTACTACACCTTCACCGACTGGAATGGCTTTGACGTCACCACGTGGGTCGGCCTCGACAACTATGTCGCTACGTTCCAAAACCAAGACTTCTGGTCATCGATGCTCTTCACGACGGGCTATGTCGTTGCCACCCTCATCCTGGTGAACGTCGTGGCGTTCGCCCTTGCCCTTTTGGTGACAATTCCCCTCCGGGGCGTCAACGCGCTCCGCACCGCATTCTTCATGCCCAACCTCATCGGTGGCGTGATCCTGGGTCTCATTTGGCAGTTCCTCTTCGGCCAAGCCCTGCCCACGCTCGCAGAAGCGACGGGCATCCCGATCTTCGCCGAGAACTGGTTGCTCGACACCACCACCGCCTTCTGGGCGATGGTCATCGTCACGGTCTGGCAGATGTCGGGCTACATGATGATCATCTACGTCACCGCCCTCATGAGCATCGAGCAAGAAGCGCTCGAGGCCTCGCTCATCGACGGCACCAACAGCGTTCAGCGCATGTTCTACATCAAGATGCCGCTCATGGCGCAGGCCTTCACGATTTCGCTCTTCTTGACCTTGCGCAACGCGTTCATGGCCTTTGACTTGAACCTCTCGCTCACCGGCGGTAACCCCTACGGCACTACCGAGCTGATTTCGTTGCAGGTTTTCCGTGAGGCCTTCAGCTACGGAAACTTCGCCTCGGGTCAGACGCAGGCCGTTCTCATGTTTGTTGTCATTGCGATCGCGGCCCTCGCTCAGGTCGCCGTCTCCAAGCGATTCGAGGTCCAGCGATGAAGCGTGCCCGCCGCATCAATATCTTCTTCTTCATCTTCGCGAGCGTGCTCGCGGTGCTCTACGCATTCCCTTTCGTCATGGTCTTGCTCAACTCGGTCAAGAGCGCGCGCGAGGTGCGGAACGAACCCCTCGCATGGCCGACCGAGTGGCTGTGGGAGAACTTCGCCG
>JBDKJR010000167.1:0-4534 GCA_039796515.1 Actinomycetota bacterium | reverse complement strand
CGGCGCCGCGAGCACGACACCGCGGTGATCTTCGTGACGCACGACATCAACCCTGTGCTCGCGATGGTCGACCGCGTGCTCTACCTCGCTCAGGGGCGCTTCACCGTCGGCACTCCCGACGAGGTGTTGCGCGATGACGTGCTCTCGCGTCTCTACGGCACCCCCGTCGAGGTCTTCCGCTCGCACGGGCGCGTCATTGTGGTCGGAGTGCCCGAGGCCGAGCACCATCACGAGGTCGTCGCATGATCGGCGTCGACTGGGGCACCTACGTGCAGTTGCTCGCGCTCGTGCAGAACTCGATCATCGCTGCCGCCGTGTTGGGAATCGTTGGTGGGCTCATCGGGGTTTTTGTCATGCAACGCGACATGGCTTTTGCCGTGCACGGCATCAGCGAGCTCTCGTTTGCCGGCGCGGCCGCCGCGCTGCTGCTCGGGCTCAACGTGGTCGCCGGATCCATCGTCGGATCCCTCATTGCCGCGGCGCTCATCGGCGTGCTCGGCGCCAAGGCGCGCGACCGCAACTCGATCATCGGCGTGCTGATGCCCTTCGGGCTCGGCTTGGGCATCCTGTTTCTCGCCCTGTATCCGGGCCGGAGCGGCAATAAGTTCGGCTTGCTCACGGGCCAGATCATCAGCGTCGACCTGCCGCAGTTGGGGCTGCTGATCGCCATCAGCATCGTCGTGCTCATTGCCGTGCTCGTGGTGTGGCGGCCGCTGACGTTTGACAGCCTTGACCCCGAGGTCGCGAGCGCGCGCGGAGTTCCGGGGCGCGCGCTCAGCATCGTCTTCATGACGCTGCTGGGCCTGACGGTCGCGGTGTCGGTGCAGATCATTGGCGCGCTGCTCGTTCTCGCCTTGCTCGTGACGCCCGCGGCGGCGGCCCTGCGCGTCTCGGCATCACCCGTGCTCGTACCGGTGCTGAGCATGATCTTCGGATGCGTGTCGGCCGTGGGGGGCATCCTGCTCGCGCTCGGTGGCTCATTGCCCATCAGCCCCTACATCACGACGATCTCGTTTGCGATCTACATCGTGTGTCGCGTCATGGGCGCTCGTTCTGGTCGTGCGCGCCCTCGGCCGGGTGAGGTGCTCGCATGAAGCGCAACACGTGGCAACGCGAAGCGGTGCGCTCGGCTCTCGCGCAATCCGAGAACTTTGTCAGCGCGCAAGCACTGCACAGTGCGCTCAAGGATGCGGGCTCGAGCATCGGCCTCGCCACGGTCTACCGGGCCCTTGCCGACCTCGCGGAGGAGGGCGAAGCCGACTCGCTGCAGCAAGAGGGCGAGTCGCTTTACCGCGCCTGCACGCCCGGAAGCCACCACCATCACCTCATCTGCCGCAATTGCGGGTTGACCGTTGAGATCGAGGCGGAGGCCATTGAGCAATGGGCGCGTTCGGTCGCCACGCAGCATGGCTTCGTGCAGCCCCATCACATCGTCGATGTCTTCGGATTGTGCCGCGACTGTGGGCGCGCCGCGGGGTGACCAGATTTCAGAAATGAGATGCTCATGGGGCTTGACGTCGCCTAGACGTTGGCCGATGCACGGATTACGATCAATGAACTGCACGCCCGCCCTACCCGATTCGGCGCCGTAGCGCGCAGTGATTGTCGTTGTTCCATGATCGACAGGTGAAGGAGACCCGCATGCGCGAATTGCACTTTGCGCGTTCGAGGGGAGTGCAATCATGAGCAATCCGTGGGTAGGAAAAGCGCTGCGCGGCAAGCCGCAGCCGACGGTCCCTGAAGAGACCGATGACGACATGAAGGGCTCGTGGGGCGCCAAGCTCGACTCGTTCTTGCCCCCCGAGAAAACCGCGGCACCGGCCGCTGCTGCTCCTGCTCCCGCCGCCGCCAAGCCGGCTGCCGCGGCCAAGCCCGCGGCCGAGAAGCCCGCTGCTGCCGCGGCAGCCGCCGACGCGGCCTCCAGCTCAGAGCCGATGGCGATCGGCGTCACGCTCGACTCGCTCATGACGCTCGACGGTGCTCTGTGCGCCGCACTCGTCGACAGCAACTCGGGAATGATCCTTGGTCAGTCGGGGTCGGGCATCAACATGGACATTGCCGCGGGCGGTGCTACCGAGGCCGTGCGTGCCAAGCTCGCGACAATGGCCCTCATGGGCCTGACCGACACGATCGACGACATGATCATCACGCTGTCAACCCAGCACCACATCGTGCGCCCGCTGACGCGTAATCCGAAGGTCTTTCTCTACCTCATCGTCAACAAGGCTCAGTCGAATCTTGCGATGGCTCGGTACAAGGTGACTGAGTACGACGGTCGACTGGTTCTGTAGCGGTGAGCATCCATTTGGATGTTCGGCGACGCCGCCCTACGCTGAAGTCCTCACAGCGGTGTGACGTCGCACAATCTCGTCGCCCGCTCACACCGTAGGCGGCAAGGACTCATGGCACAGAACTCTTCCTCTCGAGAAGACGACGTCATCGTGACTGTGGCGTCACCGTACGATCACGTCAACAACGGCTGGGATGATGCCGCGCGCGCAATCCACTCCGTGCTCAAGATGGCGCAACCGATCCGCATCAGCCTGCAGCCCGATGATCACGCTCCCTACGTTGTCGACTTCCAACGTCGCGCGTTCCAGTCGACGAGTGATCTCGCCGACTTTCCCACCGACCCGGTTCGTGTCGGAGTGCAGACCTACGTTGTCTCGCCCGATGACGACCAGCCGCTCGATCCGGCGCGCAATCTCGAGCTCTTGCTGTGGAACGTTGGGCGCTCGTCGTTCAAGGGTGCTCTCGCGCCGTGGTTGTCGTCGACGGCTCCGTACCGTTTGACGGCCTGGCCCGACTTCACGGGTGTCTTTCACACGACCTTCCACTTGCGCCTCACCGCGCACTTGGCCAACCACATCGCGACCGTGGAGGAGCTCATCGAGCAGTTCCAGGTCGATGCGGAGACCGTGCACGGGGCCATCAACGCGTTTAGCCTGCTGGGCATTCTCGAGCACATGCCGGCACGGCCCTCGGTAGAAGCACCGGCGGCGAGCACTCCCGAACAAGCACCAGCCACTGCTGGTCTGTGGAGCCGCTTGCGTGATCGGTTGGGCTTCTAAGGATGGCTGAACACGTCATTCTCTTCACCGGACCGATGGGCGCGGGCAAGACGGCCGCTATCCAGAGCCTGAGTGACATCGACCCCGTGCGCACGGAAGCGGCCAACACTGACCGCGTGACGGCCGACAAAGACACCACCACCGTCGCGCTCGACTACGGCGAGATCACCATTGGGCCCGACGAGAAGGTTCGGCTCTACGGCATCCCGGGCCAAACGCGGTTTGAGTTCATGTGGAAAGTGCTCATGCGCCGCGCGGTGGGCATGATCCTTCTGGTGAACAACGACCACCCTGACCCCATCGGTCAGATGCTCTACTTCATCGACTACTTCAATGAGCTCTACAGCCGCGGGGGTGCCCTCGTCGCGATCACCCGCTCTGACGTTGCGGTGGGGCCCACGCGCGAGCAGTACTACGCCGCTCTGCAGGCCGCGCGACCGGGGCTCTCGATTCCGATCTTCTCGGTCGACGCTCGCAGCCCCGAGCAAATGAAGATCGCGCTTTTCTCGCTCATCCTGAACATCGAAAGCCGGGCGGCCGTGCCATCCGCTCGTGAGGAACCTCGTCCATGACCACTGCACTCCACCACAACGAAGCCCTCATCGCGCGCGCCCGCACGTTGTTGGGTGAGCTCGACTCTGTCTGCACCTCGTTCTTGTATGCCGTACTCGTCACCGACGACGGCTTTGAGGTCGTGAGCGTCTCGGGTTCTGACCACGAGCGCCTGGCGAGCATGGTGAGTTCGCTGCAGGCGCTCGCCGAGGGCGTCGCCGAAGAGCTCAAAATCGGCAAGTCAGAGTACGTCGTGCTGGCGACCGAGCAGGGCCACGTCATTCAGTTGCGCATTCCGCGCCAGCAGCTCGTGTTGTCGGCAGTGTTCAACCAGTCGGAGACCCTGGGCAAGGTGCTGTCGGCGTCCAAGAGCACGGCAGAGCAGATCGGTGCTGTGGCCGCCGCCCTCTAGGCGCGGGAGCAGTAAACGCGCAGCAGCGCGACTAATGTTGAGCACACTCGAACACGTGGGGAAGGTGCCGTGGCAAACGTAGACGAAACCCTGAGCGCTCTGGCTGAGCTCGGCGGCTCGAAGTGGGTTGCGATTGTCGACAGCAATTCGGGCATGATCCTTGGCCAGCGCGGGAGTGCGGCCGAGATCGAAATCACCGCGGCCGGTAACACCGAGGTCATGCGGGCCAACCGCTCGATGGTCGCTTCGCTCAACATGAGCGACAAGATCGAAGACATCATCATCACGCTCTCGAGCCAGTACCACATCATGCGACCCATCGCGGCCGACCCCTCGATCTTCCTCTACCTGGTTCTCAACCGGGCTAAGTCGAACCTCGCCCTTGCGCGGCAGAAGATCGTGGCATCGGGCGACGCCCTCGCTCTCTAGTTCTGGCTGAGTCCCGTGGAGTGGTGGACTTTCGGGTCTTGAGCGTCGCGTCGTCGACGTGAGGGGCCAC
>JBDKJR010000166.1:0-7764 GCA_039796515.1 Actinomycetota bacterium | reverse complement strand
GCTCGCCGGAATGGGCACGACGGTCAGTGGACTTGTGCGTGTCGGCGACCAGTTGGCCCTCGCTCACATTGGCGATAGTCGCATCTATCGCTGGCGAGACGGCACGCTCACACAAATCACGAAAGACCACACGTTCGTGCAGCGTCTCGTCGATAGCGGTCGCATCACGGCAGAAGAAGCGGCAGTGCACCCTCGGCGCTCGGTGCTCATGCGGGTGTTGGGCGATGTCGACCTGACCCCCGAGATCGATGTCGAGGTGCTCGACACGCAGGCGGGCGATCGCTGGCTGCTGTGCTCTGACGGGCTCAGTGGGTATGTCAGCGAACAGCGTTTGGGCGAGCTGCTCGGTGAGCACGCCGACGCGAACGCGGCGATCGACGCGCTCATCGACGAAAGTCTCGACAATGGCGCGCCCGACAACGTGACCGCCGTCATCGTGGGCGTCGATGCTTCTGCCTCAAGCTCGGTGGGCAGCCCGCTCATGGTCGGTTCGGCCGCGCAGCCCTTGAGCTACGCGGCGAGCACGAGCAAACGCAGCGTGCGTTTGCCGTCGCTGTTGTTGCACCCCCTCACGGCGGTCACGGCACCCGCCGATGAACACTTCGAGCCTGAGTCTGAAGAGTTCTTGCTCGCGCTCATCGCTGAAGACGAGCGTCGTAAGGTTCGCCGGCGCATCACCTGGCTCGTCGGAGTGGTGCTCATCGCGAGTCTCATCGTCGGCGTCTTTGTCGCGGGGTACCAATGGACCCAAACGCGCTACTTCGTCGGCGTCTCGAACGGGCAGGTGGCGATCTTCCAAGGCGTGCAGCAGAACATCGGGCCCTTCCCGCTGTCGACCGTCTACTTCGAGAGCGACATTGACATCGACGACCTCTCGCCGTTCAGTCGCGAACGCGTCGAATCAACGATCAACGCGAGTGACCTACCCGAAGCTCTGTCGATCATCGATCGGTTGCAGAATGAACTCGACTGAGCCGGCTGACAATCGCGCGGGAGGCACGGTTGACGTGGGCCTCGCGCGGCCAACGCTGACCGAAGCCATCACGATCAAACTGCGCACGCCCGCCAAGCTGCGCAACCTCGAGCTGGTGTTGCTGCTCTTCGCGATCGGCATCACGGGCGCCGCGGTCGTGCTCGTGCAGCTCGGGGCGGTCGGCGAGATCGACAGCACTCTTCTCGTATACGGCGCCGGACTCGGGATGCTCGCTCTCGGCATGCACGTCGTGCTGCGCGTCACCGCTCCCGACGCCGACCCGTTCATCCTGCCGATTGCCGTCACCCTCAACGGTCTCGGCGTCGCGATGATCTACCGGCTCGACCTCGCCGAGGGGCTCGAGGGCTGGGAAAGCTTCGGCATTCGTCAAATGGTGTGGACGGCGATCGCCATGGCGATCGCCCTCGTCGTGCTGCTCGTGGTGCGCAACCACCGCATTTTGGCCCGGTACCGCTACGTGGCGATGTTTGTGGGCATCGCGCTGCTACTGCTGCCGATGCTGCCGGGCATTGGTCAGACGATCAACGGCGCGCGCCTCTGGATTCAAGTCGGGCCGCTGTCGTTTCAGCCGGGTGAGATCGGCAAGATTGCGCTCGCGGTGTTTTTCGCCGGGTACCTCGTCACGGCGCGCGAGTCGCTCTCGATGGTGGGCAAGTCTTTTCTCGGCATGCGGTTTCCGCGCGGCAAAGACCTCGGGCCCATCCTTATCGTCTGGCTCGCGGCAATGGCGGTGCTCGTCTTTCAACGCGACCTCGGCACCTCGTTGCTCTACTTCGGCCTGTTTCTCGTCATGATCTACGTCGCCACGGGCCGATTGAGCTGGGTCATCATGGGCCTCAGCCTCTTTCTCGGCGGCGCCCTCATCGCGAGCCAGGCCCTCAGCTATGTCAATGGCCGCTTCGCGGCGTGGCTCGGCGCGTTCGATCAAGAGAACTACGAGGCCATCGGCGGCAGCTATCAATTGGTGCAGGGGATGTTCGGCCTCGCCAACGGCGGACTCATCGGTACCGGGCTCGGGCAAGGGCGCCCCGACATCGTGCCACTCGCCGAAAGCGACTTCATCATCGCGAGCCTCGGAGAAGAACTCGGGCTCGTGGGCCTGTTCGCGATTCTGGGTCTCTACCTGCTGTTTGTCGCTCGCGGCTTTCGCATCGGGTTCAACGGCACCGACGACTTCGGGCGCTTGCTGGCCGTGGGGCTCGCGTTCGTCATCGCGCTGCAGGTCTTCGTCGTCATTGGCGGCGTCACGCGCGTCATTCCGCTCACGGGTCTCACGACCCCGTTCCTCGCCGCGGGCGGCTCGTCGCTCGTGGCCAACTGGATCATCGTGGCGCTCTTGCTGCGTCTGAGCGACACCGTGCGGCACCAGCCTCGATTGGTGGTGACCAACGATGAATAAAGAGCTGCGCCGCATCAGCATCGCGAGCTTGGCCATGTTCGTCGCGCTCTTTGTGTCGACGAGCGTCATCCAGGTGTTTCAGGTGGATGAGCTGCGCGCCGACCCGCGCAACGTGCGCACGCTCTATGAGAGCTATTCGGCCGAGCGGGGGCCGATTCTGCTCAACGGCACCCCCATCGCGCAGTCGATCGCGGTCGACACTCCCTTCGCGTTCTTGCGGCAATACCCCTCGCCCGAGGTCTATGCACCCGTCACGGGGTACTTCACCCTCAACCAGGGCAACACGGGCATCGAGGGTGCCTACAACGACTTCCTCACCGGCACGGCGAACGAGCAATTTCTCGACCAGCTCGGCGCTCTCGTCACCGGGCAGCGCCCGCGCGGCGCCGCCGTGCAGCTCACGATCGACCCGGTTGTGCAGCAAGCGGCGTACGACGCCTTGGGCGGTCTCTCGGGCGCCATCGTCGCGATCGAGCCCTCGACGGGGCGAATCCTCGCGATGGTGTCAACACCCAGCTATGACCCCAACCGCCTCGCGGCGCACGACACCGAGAGCGTGCTGGCCGCCTACGACCAGTTACTCGCCGACCCCAACGACCCCCTCGTCAACCGGGCCATCAGCGGCGACCTCTACTTTCCGGGGTCGACCTTCAAGGTGCTCGTCGCGGCAGCAGCCATCGACTCGGGTCTGTATACGCCTGAGGATGCGTTTCCGAACCCCGCACGCCTCACCCTGCCGCTCAGCACCGACACCATCACGAACTCGAACGGCGGAACGTGCGGGAGTGGCACGACCGTGACGATCGCAACCGCCCTGCGCCTCAGCTGCAACATCCCGTTCGCCGAACTCGGGCTCGCGCTGGGCGAGGAGACCCTCGCCGAGTACACCGAGGCCTTCGGTTTCGGCACCGCCTTCGAGGTTCCGATGGAGGCCACCGCCTCGACGTTCCCGACCGGTCTCGATGACGCCCAACTCATGCTGTCGTCATTCGGGCAATACGACGTGCGGGTCACCCCGCTTCAAGTGGCGCTCATCAGCGCTGCCATCGCTAACGGAGGCAACCTCATGCAGCCGACGCTGCTCGATCGCATCATTGCGCCCGATCTCTCGATCGTGCAGCAACCCGAAGCGACACTCTCGAGCCAACCGATTTCACGGGTCACGGCCGAGACGATGACACGCCTCATGGTTGATGGGGTCGCCAACGGCGCGGCGAGCAATGCCAGAATAGAAGGCGTCGCCGTGGCGGGTAAGACGGGTACGGCCGAGAACGGCGACGACGCCCCGTACACCCTGTGGTTCACCGGCTTTGCGCCGGCGGATAACCCTCAGGTGGCGATTGCGGTCGTCATCGAAGATGGCGGCGGTCGCGGCCAGAGTGGGTCAGGAAATCAGATCGCGGCTCCGATCGCGAGGCAAGTACTTGAGGCGGTGCTGAGCAGATGAGACCGACAAATGGGCTGACTTTTGGCGGCCGATACCAGTTGCTGTCGCGCATTGCCATCGGTGGCATGGGTGAAGTGTGGCAAGCCACCGACCTCGTCATCGGGCGCACCGTCGCCATCAAGATCTTGAAAGACGAGTACCTGGGCGACCCCGGCTTTCTCGAACGTTTTCGGGCTGAAGCGCGTCACGCGGCGCTCGTCAACCACGAAGGAATCGCCAACGTCTACGACTACGGCGAAGAAGAAGGCAGCGCCTATCTCGTCATGGAGCTTGTTCCGGGCGAAGCCCTGTCGACCGTGCTCGAACGCGAGCGTGTGTTGCCCGCGGATCAAGTGCTCGACTATGTCGCGCAAACCGCCTCGGCGCTGCACGCAGCGCACCAGGCGGGCCTCGTCCACCGCGACATCAAGCCCGGCAACCTGCTCATCACGCCCGACGGGCGCGTGAAGATCACCGACTTTGGTATCGCGCGCATTGCCGACCAGGTGCCCTTGACCGCGACCGGTCAAGTGATGGGCACGGTGCAGTATTTGTCTCCGGAGCAGGCGAGCGGGCATCCGGCATCGCCCTCGACCGACGTGTATTCGCTCGGCATCGTTGCCTACGAAGCCCTCGCGGGTCGACGCCCCTTCACGGGGGAATCGCAAGTGGCGATCGCGATGGCCCAAATCAACGAGGCGCCCCCCGAGCTTCCCGTGACGGTCGCCGAACCGGTGCGCAACCTCGTCTTCGCGGCGATTGCCAAGAAACCGGCCGACCGGCCCGCGAGCGCTCTGCTCTTTGCTCGCGCCGCGCAAGCGCTGCGGCGAGGTGACCTCGCGGGTGCTGCGGCGGTCGTGCCCTCGGTCGCCTCCGGAGCCGCGGCCACGGCCGCCACGCGTGTTCAGCCGGCCGGGAGCGACGAAGCCACGCGCGTCTTGCCGAGCGTCGGCCCCGTCGCGACGCCCGCGATGCCGATCGAGTCGCGACGCAGCCCCTGGACCTGGCCGCTTGTCGCCCTCATCGGCATCTTGGTCGTGCTGTTGGTGGGCGCCCTCATCGCGGTGTTTGCGCAGCCGAATACGCCCGAGCCAGAACCGAGCGAGACTCCTTCTGCCTCGGCATCCCCGAGCGACACGCCCTCGCCGACGCCCACGATCGAAACCGTGGCCATCGTCGAAGAGGAGTGGCTGGGGCGCACCCGCACGGCCATCGACGCGAAAGTCGCCGAGCTCGGCCTGCGGCTCGACCCGGTCGAAGGAAACATTGCCCCGTCGACGGCCGAGCAAGGCCTCTCGTACCAGATCAACCCGCGCAGCGGCGTGGTGCAACCGGGCACGGTCATTACGGTGTTCTTCTACGCGCCGATTCCGACTCCGCCGCAACCGTCGAACCTCGCGATCGACCCGGGTACGGGGCCGTACGCCGGCGGGAGCACCGTGACGCTGAGCTGGCCGGCCTACTCCGACTGCCCCGCCGGCTTCCCGCTCACGGGCTACAACTTCACGATCGTCGGCGGTTCGCCCGGGCTCAGCTTGCCTCTGTCGTCGTCGGCAAGCGACTTGCCCGTGACCTTGGCGGCGAGTGGCCAGATGCGCGTCACCTACGTCGCGATTTGCTCGACCCTGCAATCAACCCGGTCGAACGAACTCGCGATACCGATCGGCTAGCATCCCGAGTCGAGAGCCACTCAGCGCGTGCGAACTCTGCGGCTTAGACTGACGAGCACCAGCACCGTTCTCCCCGCACCAGTGAAGAAACCGAGGCATTGATGGACGAGGTCGCACAGGGCGCCCGACTGCTCGCCGCCCGCTACGAACTCGGGCCGCTGATCGGCCGCGGCGGAATGTCCGACGTGCACCTCGCTACCGACGCCAAGCTTGGTCGACGCGTGGCGGTGAAGCTCTTGAAGTCGGCCCTCGCCTCAGACCCGGTGTTTCGCAGCCGCTTTCGCCATGAAGCTCAGGCGGCGGCGCGCATGGCGCATCCGACCATCGTTCGGGTCTTCGATGCGGGCGAAGAGGTCGTGCGTGAGCCCGGCGGTGGCGAGACGATCGTTCCGTACATCGTCATGGAGCACGTCGAGGGTCGGCTGCTGAAAGACATCATCGCTGACGGGCCATTGCCGGTCACCGAAGCAGCCCGCATCGCCGAGGGGATCCTCACCGCGCTCGAATACTCTCACCGCGCGGGCGTCGTGCACCGCGACATCAAGCCCGGCAACGTCATGGTCACCTCATCGGGCCAGGTCAAGGTCATGGACTTCGGTATCGCCCGGGCGATCTCTGACTCCGCCGCGACGGTCGCCCAAACCAGCACCATCTTGGGGACGGCGCAATACTTCTCGCCCGAGCAAGCGCGCGGCGAAACCGTTGACGCCCGCACCGACCTCTACGCGAGTGGCGTCGTGCTCTTCGAGATGCTCACGGGCCGGGCTCCGTTCCAGGGCGAGTCGGCGGTTGCCGTCGCTTACCAGCACGTGAGCGAAGCACCCGTTGCCCCCAGCACGATCAACCCGCAGGTCTCGGCCGCGATGGATGCCGTCGTGCTTCACGCGCTCGCGAAAGACCGCTTCGAGCGATTCCAGACCGCGAGCGACTTCCGCGCCGACGTCACCGCCGCGGCCTCGGGTCAGGTTCCGCCCAAGCGGGTCGATGCGCCGGCCGACTTCACCTCAACGCTCTTCGGCGTGAACCCCCAAGCCACCGCCGACACCGAAGCGGCGATGCGCCAATTGAGCGTCGACGACGACGAACGCCGCGCCCGCAGCCAGTCGCGGCCTCCCGTCGCATGGATCTGGGCGGGCATTGCCGTTGTCGCCGTCGTCATCGCTGCCGTGCTGTTCTGGGCCCTCAATCTTGAGCGCACTCAGCTCGTCGATGCCGTCGCCATCACGGTTCCCGATGTCATTGGCCTGCAATACGACGAGGGCGGTCAGATTCTGCTGGATGCTGAGCTGCAGCCCGACCCTCAAACCGAGTCGAGCGAGACCGTGCCCGAGGGTGAAATCATCAGCACTGACCCCGCCGCGGGCATCACGGTCTCACCCGGTCAAGTCATCACGGTCATCGTGTCATCGGGCGCCGAGCCCGTTGACGTGCCGAGCCTCTCGCTGCTCACGCTCGCCGAAGCGCAGGCCCTCCTCGCCGAACGGGGCCTGAATGTCGGCACCGTCACGGTCGAGAACTCGTCGTCGGTGGCAAAAGACGTGGTCATTCGCTCCGACCCGGAGTCGGGTACCGAGCTCCGGCCCGGTGACACGGTGAACCTCGTCGTGTCAACGGGACTCGTGCGTGTTCCCGACGTGCGGGATCTCAAGGTGGGTGACGCCTCGACCCAACTCACGGCCATTGGCCTGCAGGTTTCGGTCGAAGGTGACGGCGGGTGCACGGGTGGCTTGGTGACCGCGCAATCGCTGCCGCCGGGCGATCAGCCCCAGGGTTCGCCCGTCACGCTGCGATACTGCAGCGGGGTCTAGCGGCGAGCCCCGGTGGGGCGCGCATCGACGCGGGCGGCCTCGACACCGGGCATGCCGCGGCGCAAGCCCCGGCGAGGCTGCGGCTGGCGTGCCACTCGCGTGGCTAGGCGTGCGGCGTCGTGGTCACGAGCGGGCTGAGCCCGACGGCTGCCTCACGCGCGCTCGCCAGACCCGCGGTCGCGAGCCAGTTGCCGAGCATCCGGTAGCCGCCCTCGGTGAGCACCGACTCGGGGTGAAACTGCACGCCAAAGATGCGTGCCGAGCGGTGACGGATGCCCATGATGACGCCGCCCTCGGTGCGCGCGGTGACCTCGAGCGAATCGGGAACCGTACCGTCGACGATCGCGAGGCTGTGATACCGCGTCGCCCGAAAGGGCTGCGGAACACCCTCGAAGAATTCGCTTTCGTCGTGCTCGATCTGTGAGGTCTTGCCGTGCATGAGTTCGTCAGCGTGCGTCACGGTGGCC
>JBDKJR010000165.1:0-6371 GCA_039796515.1 Actinomycetota bacterium | reverse complement strand
CGCCGCGGACTTTTCGACCGAAGGCGGGTATGCCGTCGGGCTCGAGGTGCTCGCCGACCCGCACGTTCGGCCAACCGCGATCTTTGCGGGATGCGATGAGATCGCCATGGGCATTACTCTCGCGGCGCGTGAGCTGGGCATCTCGGTTCCGGATGAGCTGTCGATCATCGGCATCGACGGGCACCCGCTCTCCGAGATCTTTGGGCTCACAACCCTCGCGCAACAACCGGGCGTGCAAGGGGCACGCGCGGTCGAGTTGCTGCTCACCCAGCTCGAGCAGGGCGCTGCCGTGCATCCCGACGCGCACGACGTCATGCCCACGACGCTCACGGTGCGATCGAGCACGACCGCGCCCGCCGCGGCACCGAACTAGGCCCCACGCACAAGAGCCCCGCACCGACTCGCGTCGGGCGGGGCTCTTGACGGTGAAGCAGGTGACTACTTGAGGGTGACGGTGGCGCCGGCCTCTTCGAGCTGGGCCTTCGCCTTGTCGGCGGTCTCCTTGTTGACACCCTCGAGCACGACGCCGGGGGCGCCGTCAACGACGGCCTTGGCCTCGCCGAGGCCGAGGTTCGTGAGAGCGCGAACCTCCTTGATGACCTGAATCTTCTTGTCGCCAGCGGCCTCGAGAACGACGTCGAACGACGACTTCTCTTCGACCTCTTCGGCAGCAGCAGCGCCGGCGGCGGGGGCAGCGGCAACCGCGACGGGCGCGGCGGCGGTGACCTCGAAGACCTCTTCGAACTTCTTGACGAACTCGCTGAGCTCGATGAGCGAGAGCTCCTTGAACGCCTCGATGAGCTGGTCAGTGGTGAGCTTTGCCATGATGACTCCTTCTGGTTGTTTCGTGTCGTGAACCGGTCAGCTGAGGATCAGCTACCGGACTCCTGCTTCTGCCGCAGCGCGTCAACAGCGCGAGCGGCCTGCGCCAGCGGCGCGTTGAACATGTATGCGGCACCGAAGAGCGAGGCCTTGACGACACCGGCAACCTTCGCCAGCACCACCTCACGGCTCTCGAGCTCGGCGAGCTTCATGACCTCAGAGGCGTCGAGCGGCCTACCGTCGAAGTAGCCGCCCTTCACCACGAGGTTGGGGTTCGCCTTGGCGAAGTCACGCAGCGCCTTTGCCACGCTCACGGGGTCACCGTGAACGAAGGCGAGGGCAGACGGGCCAGCGAGCATGTCATCGAGCGAGTCGATGCCAGCAGCGTTGGCCGCAATCTTGGTCAGCGTGTTCTTCACCACGGCGTACGACGCGTCGTCACGGATGTTCGCGCGCAGCTTCTTGAGCTGTGCCACCGTGAGGCCGCGGTACTCGGTGAGCAGAACGGCGGTCGAGCTGGAGAAAAGTTCCGTCAGCTCGGCGACCGTTGCTTCCTTGTTCGCCATGGTGCTCCTCTTGATTGTGGTTGGTCTCACCATCACCCGCCGGTGCTCAGAAACGGAGCGGGTCCACACATGACGAAAGGCTCATGCGCACGCGCACGAGCCTCTTCGTGCCTCCTCGTGAGAGGGGCACGGCTTCAGTTCAGTACACCTGCGCGGGCCGTCGCGCGCTTCGTGAGAAGCGTGCGAACCTTCGGTTGTCGTGACCACTCTCAGACGAATCTGCGAGCGCGCACGGCAACGACCGGCGGTCTATGGCAAGAGGCCAGCATACGTCACGCACGGCGGGCCGCGCAAAGTGAGGGGCGAGTGGCTAGGCGTGGTCGAGCCACGAGTGACTCGGCTCGTAGCCCAGGTCGCGCCGCGCGGCATCAATCGAGAGCAGGGTTTCGCGGCCCTCGAGAGGGCGCGTGAGCGGAACATCCGCAAATTCGGCGGCCATGAGCTCCGCCGAATCACGCCGCATGACGGTGTCGGCCGCGGCAATGATGTAGGTCTCGTACCCGGGGCCACGCGTCAGGAGCGCCCGCTCGACGGCGTGCGCGCCATCGCGGCGATCGATGTAGCCCCAGAGGTTCCAGCGCCGCACGGCCGGGTCGTCTTGCCACGAGTCGAACTCGGCATAGTCATCGGGCGCCATGACGTTGCTGAAGCGCAGCCCCGTGATCGACAAGCGTGAGTCGAGGCGACAGAGCTTTCGGCCGAGCTCTTCTTCGAGGTGCTTGCCGATCGCGTACATGAAGTTGGGGCGCGTGGGCTGCGACTCATCGATCGGCACCGCGGGGGGTGGTTCGTCGAGCGGCAGGCCGAGCAGGGTCTCGCTCGAGGCGTGCACGATGCGCGTGATGCCCGCGCGGCGAGCGCCCTGAAAGACCGCGATCGTCATGGCGAGATTGTCGTTGAGCAAGACCGTATCGGGGCGGATGCCCGGCGCGGGGCTCGCCGCCAAGTGCACCACCGCGTCGAGGCCGTCGTGGCGTTCTTCGACGCCCGCCAAGGCGTCGAGCACCTGGCCCACATCGGTGAGGTCGACTCGCACGAAGCCCTCACCCGGGGCGCCGACGGCGTCGAGGCCGGTCACGGAGTGGCCGGCCTCGACCAAGTGGTCGACGACCGCGAGGCCGAGCTTTCCGGATGACCCGGTGACGGCGATGCGCATGTCGCCAGCCTAGGCGCCCTGGTCACGCGGGTGACCTTTAACGCGAACGATTTGAGGACGACAAAGCGCAATGTGCTAAGTTCAAAACTTGCTGAGGCATCGCGGTGCATCTCAGAAGTGATCCCCGGTTTCCCGCATATTGTGGGACCGGGGATTCGCGCTTTAGTCCCTGCTGAATGCGCGCGTCACTGAGTGGAGTAGACGCTATAGAGCTTCTGGAGAATCACGTCCCGCCACTTCCGCTCGTTGTACAACGCGTAGTCTCCAAACGCCCCGGCTACGACATCCGCGACCCAAAGGAGCGGCTCTGCTTTGCCTGTGACGTGAGATATGCGGACGCTGGCACCCGGAGCTTTCATGCTCCGAAGGCGGTCAAGGTATGAACGATCACGATGATCGAGCGTTGACTGACGGCTTTCAAACACGGCTTCGGTGACGCCAAACGCCTCGAGTTCGACCGCGAGTAGCTCAAGGCACTTCCGTCTAGCGCGTTCATCGGCCTCGCCAGCAGGCATGTTTCGAGCCACTACACAAAACATCACTTCTAGACCTGAAACGGCATCGATGATCACATTTCGCGACACCTCTGGCATTCCATACCAATGGAGCTTTTCCTGCCCCGGCGCCAGGTGGCTCAACAATGAAGTCCGATACAGCAATTTCGTCGCCTCGTCACTCGCCGCAACGAACGCCGTAAGCACATAGAGTCCTAGCTCGCCGTTGCTCCGTTTCGACTCGTCGACAAAAGCGATCTCCACTCGTTTACCATCTCACAACTCATCATGGAAGTTGAGCAACGGCCGACCGCACCGCGGTCGAGCGGGCAATCGGCAGGCTCACGCGAAAGACGGTTTCGCCGGGCTTCGACGAGGCCGCCACTTCTCCCCCGTGCGCCTGCACGACGGCGGCGACGATCGCGAGGCCGAGGCCGGTTGATCCCGTGGCGCGCGACCGTGAGGTGTCGGCGCGGGCGAAACGCTCGAAGAGAACGGGCTGCACTTCGGCGGGAATGCCGGGGCCTGTGTCGGTCACCGTGATGATGGCGCGACCTTCGAGCGTGCCGAGTGCCGCGGTCACGCGCGTGCCCTCGGGGGTGTGCACGCGCGCGTTGGCGAGCAGGTTCGCGACCACCTGGTGCAAACGGTGTTGATCGCCCGCCGCGATGACGGGCGCGTCGGGCACGCGCACGATCCAGTCGTGGGCGGGTGACGTGGCGCGAGCATCCGCCACCGCATCGGTCACGAGGGCGGCGAGGTCGACGGGGTCATGACGCAAGTCGCGGCCTTCATCGAGGCGGGCGAGCAGCAGCAGATCGTCGACGAGCTCTGACATGCGCACCGACTCTGACTCGATGCGCGCGAGGGCGTGCCGAATGTCATCGGGAAGCGGTTGCCGGCTGCGTCGCGTCAACTCGCTGTAGCCGCGAATCGCGGCCAGGGGCGTGCGCAACTCGTGGCTGGCGTCGGCGACGAACTGTCGCACCTTTTGCTCGCTCGCTTGGCGCGCATCAAAAGCACCCTGAACGTGGTCGAGCATGCGCGTGAACGCGACGCCCAACTGGCCAACCTCGGTGCTCGGGTCGGTGTCGAGCACGGGCAGCTGGTCGGCGAGCGCGACGGTGCCGCGGTCAAGAGGAAGAGTCGTCACGGCGGTCGCCGCTTCGCGCACGCGCGTGAGGGGCCGCAACCCGAGCCGAACCACTTCGCGCCCGAGCACGGCGGCAACGATCAAGATGCCTCCCAAGACGGCCGCAATGACGGCCGCGAGGCGTGCCGTCGTTGACGAGACTTCGGCCATCGGCAGACCGACAATGAGCACACTGCCGCCCTCGGTTTCGGTCGCGAGCACGCGAAACTCCCCGAGCCCGCCCGGCAAGCGCACGGTCGCTGGGTCGTCGATCGTGCGCGTCGCGATGACGCGCACTTGCACCGACGTCAGTTCGCGCACGGTGGCGTTGTTGTCGAGGTAAGCGGCGACGGTCGTGCCGTCGGACTCGACGACGCCGATGAGTGAACCCGTCGGCAAACCCGGTCGGTCGAGGCTTTGCTCGGGACCACGGCCAGGCGCCGCAATGTTCTCGATGCGGTCGGCAATCACGCGAAGTTCTTCGTCGAGCTGGGCGACCAAGTTCGCCCGCAAGAAGTACACGCTCAACACGCCAATCGCGAGCGTCGCCATCATGAGCAAAACGAGGATGCCCGCCACGAGCCGCTTCTGCAGCGACCACCCTCCGTGCATTACGCGACCGGCTTGATCATGTACCCCACGCCGCGAACGGTGTGGATCATCGCGGGGCCCAGAGTGTCGATCTTCTTGCGCAAGTACGAAATGTAGATCTCGACGATGCTCGAGCGACCGCCGAAGTCATAGCTCCAGACGCGGTCGAGAATCTGCGCCTTGCTCAGCACGCGCTTGGGGTTGCGCATGAGGTAGCGCAGCAATTCGAACTCGGTCGCCGTCAACTCAATCTCGGTGTCACCGCGGCGCACCTCGTAGCTCTCTTCGTTGAGCACGAGGTCGCCCACGGTGATCTCGGGGTCAGCGCGCTCGCTCACCACAAGGGTGCTGCGGCGGATGAGCCCGCGCAAGCGGGCCACCAGTTCTTCGAGGCTGAACGGCTTCGTGACGTAGTCGTCGCCACCGGCCGTCAGGCCCACGACGCGGTCGTCGACCGAGTCTTTCGCGGTCAAGAAGAGCACGGGAACATCCGTGCCGTCGGAGCGCAAACGTCGTAGAACCTCCAGACCATCGAGGTCGGGAAGCATGATGTCGAGCACGACGACGTCGGGCTTGAACTCGCGGCCGTGCTGCAGGGCTTGCTGGCCGGTCAGGGCAGTGCGGACATCCCACCCCTCATATTTGAGGGCCATCGAGACGAGGTCGGCGAGCGATGGCTCGTCATCGACCACGAGCGCACGAATGGGCGAGCCATCAGGGCGCGTGAGGCGAGGAGTTTCGGGGAGTTCGTCGTCAGCCATGCCCCCAGTAAGGCGCATGAACCTATGAGCCGTCTTGGAGCCTGCCCTGCGCTGGCTTGCGGGCAGTCGCTCGGGATTCGACACCAGACAGAACAGAGCCCCGGCCGCTAGGGGGTGCGGGCCGGGGCTCTGGAGGGGATGGGTTGAGGGGGTATCGCGACTACTCGGCGCGGTGTGCGCCGCGGGATCGGCGCCCCGTGCCAGCGATGGCGACGATGAGGCCAAAGAATCCCACGAGCGACACGGTCATGATCAAGGGCAACGTGATCATCGGGTGCCTCGGGTTCGGGTAATCGGGTGAGGTGATACGGGGTACCGAGACTCGACCGTTCGGGTCGGTCGAGTCCTCGTTGTGGGGGACTGGGTTTGTCCCCCGCAAACCAGTGTGCGCTTAACGAATACGTGTCACAGTCCCCCGTTGGGGGGCGCGGCGGTCCCCAAAATGGGGGACTCGATGATTCATCTTTTGCGCCCTGCAGGCGGTTACTCCTGGTTCGAGAAGGCCGCGTCAAACGACTGCTCGGGGAGATCCCACAGCAGCGAGCGCACGAAACCGACCGCCTCGGCCGCGCCGTGCAGTCGGCTCATGCCCGCGTCTTCCCACTCGATCGAGATCGGGCCGGAGTACCCAATCGACTTGAGTGCGCGGAACGAGTCTTCCCACGGAACGTCACCGTGCCCGGTCGAAACGAAGTCCCACCCTCGCTTCGGGTCGCCCCACGGCAAGTGCGAGCCCATGACGCCCGCGCGACCGTTCTGCGGGCGCACGCGCGTGTCTTTACAGTCAACGTGGTAGATGCGGTCGGCGAAGTCGACGATGAAGCCCACGGGGTCGATGTTTTGCCACAT
>JBDKJR010000164.1:0-6715 GCA_039796515.1 Actinomycetota bacterium | reverse complement strand
CAACTGATCCCCCGTTCTGGGCGTCTTTACACGAGTCACACCAGCCCCTACTCTGAACTCCGTGCTCATCCGCCACGAGGGTGCTGAGCATGTGAACGACAGGATGACTGCCCATGACCCGCGATCTGTCTGACGTGCGGTTTCTCACCGTTGCCGAAGTGGCTGACATGATGCGCGTGTCGACCATGACCGTGTACCGCATGGTGCACGCGGGCGAATTGCCCGCCATTCGCTTCGGCCGCAGCTTCCGCATCCCCGAATCGGCTGTTGTGGCGGCCATCGAAACGCCCATCGCCGAGGTCGGCTAGACTCACTCGGTACATGACACGGTCCTGAACGGGCCGTTGCTCCCGTTCAGTCGACGATCAGAGGTTTTCCATGGGTTCTGTCATCAAGAAGCGCCGCAAGCGGATGGCGAAGAAGAAGCACCGCAAGCTGCTGCGCAAGACGCGTCACCAGCGTCGCAACAAGAAGTAGGGCATCCGCCCCCGCGAAGCGCTCGACCGACAGGTCGGGCGCTTTCGTCGTTGTGCGGGCCCGCTTCGTGTGGGCCCGCTTAGGGGGCGGGGTGCGCGTCGCCATCGCGACGACGCTGGCGGGATGACCGCGGCCGGTCGCGCATGACCGGCCAGCCGCGCGCCTCGGCGTACCGAGCGAGCCCGGCATCGGGGTTCACGACCTGCTGGTGCCCCACGAGCTCGAGCAAGGGGATGTCATTGCGCGAGTCGCTGTAGGCCCAGCAGTCGCTCAGCTCGACGCCCTTCTCGGCCGCGAGTCGAGCCGCGGCCTCGGCTTTGTGCGGCCCGTGCATGACCGACCCAACAAGGGCTCCCGTAAAGATGCCGTCAACGCTCTCGATGTGGGTGCCCATGGCGCCCGTGAGCCCCAGCCGTTCGGCGATGACACGAGCGCACGCGTGCGGTGTCGCCGTAATGAGCCACACTTCGTGACCCTGTGCGATGTGGTCGTGAGCACGTGCCACCACCTGCTCGTGCAAGAGGGCGGCGAGAGCGGAGTCATAGGTCTCGTCGGCGATCTCATCGAGTTCGGCGACCGAGTGCCCGGCGATGAGTTCGAGAGCCCGATCGCGCACCGCCAACTGGTGTTGGTGGTTCTCGCCCACCGAGGTGAACCGGGCTTGCTGCCACGCAAATCGCGCGAGGTCACGCCAGCCGAGGTGTCCGCGCTTCCAGGCCGTGCGGCCCAGGTAGTAGACACTCGCGCCGCGCAGGAGAGTGTTGTCGACGTCGAAAAACGCGATCACGGGGGCGGAGGCGGGCGCGCGCCCGGCGGGGCCGGCGTCGCTGACGGGGGTGGACATCCTGACCAGCATAGGCAGGTGTCGGGCGGTGTCGGGTGCCTATGCTGGGCACGTGCCCCCCGCGACCGTCACCCTCATTGGCAAGCCCGGCTGTCACTTGTGTGACGATGCCCGCGCGGTGGTCACCGCCGTGCTGGCGGGGCGCGACGGTGTCGCGTTTGTCGAGCGATCGATTCTCGACGACGCTGAGTTGCACGAGCGCTACTGGGACGAGATTCCCGTGGTGCTTATCGACGACGCGGTGCACACCATTTATCGCGTGGATGCCGAGCGCTTGCAGGCGGCGCTCGCCGAGAGAGGTCACTGATGTGCGGTCGCTATGCCAACACGAAGAGTGGCGAAGAGCTAGGGCAATACTTCGAGGCCGACGAGGTGGACGATGTCGCGATGCCGCCGAGCTGGAACATTTCACCGACCCAGCAGGTGCCCATCGTCGTCGACCGCGTGCCGAAAGATGACCCCGATGGCATGCCCTCGAGGCTCGTGACCTCGGCGCGCTGGTCACTCGTTCCGCGCTGGGCGACCGAGCTCGCGTCGAAGTACCCCACCTTTAACGCGCGCAGTGAGACGGTCAGCGAGAAGAACACCTTCAAGGGTGCCCTCGTGCGCTCGCGCGCGATTCTGCCGGCCGATGGTTACTACGAGTGGCACACGGTCGGCACGACCAAGACGCCGCACTTCATCACCGACCCCGAGGCGGGCGCGCTCGCTTTCGCCGCGCTCTATTCGTGGTGGCGGGCGCCCTTCGCGGAGGGAGCCGAGCCGACGCCGTGGGTGCTGACGGCCACGATGCTCACGCGGGATTCGCTCGGGCCGACCGCGAGCATCCACGACCGCGCGCCCGTCATGCTGCCGCGCGAAGTGTGGGACGAGTGGCTCGACCCGACGATCGAGGGCGACCAGTCGCTCGTGGACATGGTCGTGGCCGAGAGCGAGCAGGTGCTCGAGCGCCTCGAGCTCTACCCCGTTGCTCCGCTGCGCGGCGACGGGCCGCAGCTCATCGACCGCATCTAGCGATCGTCTAGCACTGCCCCCACTGGCCGAGGCCATCGGCCTGGGCTTGGCGCTCGGCAACGAGAAAGTCGTCGTAGTAGAGGTCATTGGGCCGCACGACGAGCGCTTCGGCATAGCCGTTGGCCACGAGTTCGTAGTTAATGAACGTGCCATCGCTCGTAAAGAGATAGAGCAACTCGCGGTCGTACTGGTCGCGCGGGTCTTGGTCGTAGGCATAGCTCAGGGTGCTTCCAGGCGGGGCGAGCGCCGCGAGGGCGTCTTCTGCCTCCGGGCCAAAGCATTCGACGTCGGGATAGACCTCGGGAGTGTCGATGCCGACGAGGCGCACGCGCAGTTCGGCGCCATCGACCTCGAGCCGCAGGGTGTCGCCATCCACGATCTCCGTCACGACTCCCGTGCCCTCGGCCGATGCCGCCGGCTGACCCGGCTGCAGGGGAGTGCTCGGCACGCCCGTCTGCAGGCAGCCGTCGATCGAGCTGAGCAGCCCCACGAGGGCGACGACAGCGAGCGGGCGCAGGGCGGCAACGATCATGCTGTGAGGCTACCGGGCGCCCCCTGACACGGTGCGCCGAGGGGTTTAGGCTGGCGGCGCGCACCGGGCAGAGCGGCTCGGCGGCAGGGTCGCACGACGCGGCCGGGCAGCGAAGGAGCACCATGGCACGAGCATCGTCTGCGGGGGGCATCGACCCGCGCTACCCCGAAGCCTTTCAACGCGGCGGAGCGTCAACGGCCCCCCTTGTTGATGCCGCGAGTGCGCTGAGCGCGCCGGCCGTCTCGGCCCCGCGAGGGGTGCGCGCCACCACCCCCACGCGCGAGGCGCTGACAATGACGACGACGGATGCGGGCCTCGCCGAACCCGCCGACCGCCGCCACTTCGAACTCATCGTCGCGGGTAACCCGTGGTTGCGGTCGCTCTGGGCGGTCGGGGTCATCACGACCCTCGCCGGCTTCGCGCTCACGGTCTACGCCGAATTCGCGTTTAGCGTGCCGCCCGCCTCGGGAATCTACGACCCGAGCGTCTACATCGTTCCGCGACTGGCCGAGGCGGTGGCGCAGCCGCTCGTGATCGCCGGAGTCTTCGCGATCGTGGCCGCGATGACGCTGCGCATTGTGGCGTGGCGTCCCTCGCGCGTGACCGAGGTCGTCGTCGAGCCGGCCAGCGAGGTCGTGCGGGAGCCCTAGCGCGGGTTAGTGCTGACAGCTCGGGCAGAACCACGTGATGCGCTCGGAGAGCGCATCGTCGCCGAGGAGTCCCCGAGCGATGGTCGTGCCGCAGCGCCGACACGGCCGGCCGTCGCGGTGGGCAACCCAGAGGCGTTCGCCGCGACGCGTGTTGCCCGTGGTCGTGCGCTCGTCACGGTCGCGGTTGGCGCGGATGAGCCGCACACCCAGGTCAAGGGCGGCGGCAGCATCCGTCTGCCCGATGGGGGTCTCGGGGAGCACGCCGCGCAAGAACAACAGCTCGTTGCGATAGTCATTGCCGAAGCCCGCGACGTTTCGTTGGTCGAGCAGCGCGAGACCGATGGGCCGCTCGGGGTCGGCGGTGAGTCGCCGCAGGGCTTCGTCGCGGTCGAAGTCGGGCCCGAGCGGATCGGGGCCGAGGTAGCCGACGACCTCGTGCTCGGCGTCGCGCACGACGAGGTCGAGCTCGCCGAGCGCAAAGCCCACCGCTTGCCACGGTTCGCCCTCGGTGGCGGTCGTCTCGAGCACCATTCGCGCCTCGAATGCGGGCCGCCGCCAGCGCTCACCGCGCCGCATGACGTGCCACGCGCCCTCCATCTTGAGGTGCGAGTGCACGGTCACGTCACCGATGCGCATGAGCAGGTGCTTGCCCTTAGCGACGACCTCGTCGACGCGCTCGCCGGTCAGGTCGGCCGTCGCGAAGCGCGGCACGCGCACGTCGCTGCGCAGCACGGTCTGACCGGCGAGAGCGGCGTGCAGGCGCGCGGCCGCACGGTGAACGGTGTCTCCTTCGGGCATCGCTGGGCCTCAGATCCGGATGCGCAGGCCCTGCGGCGTCGCGACGAACCCCGCGGCCTGCAGCGCCTCAGCAAGAGGAGTGCCGAACACACTCGCGCCGTTGACGCGTTCGACCCGCAGCGACCGCAGTCGCGCGCGCACGACGGCGGCGAGCTCGACGGCCGCGACCTCGAGCACGGCTGGCTCGTCGGTGAAGGTCAGCACGCTCTTGCCCCCGCGCTCGAGGTAGAGGGCGAGGTGCCCGTCGACGAGGGCGACGAGCGATCCGGCCTTGCGCCCCGGCCGGTGCGCGGTTGACCCCGCGGCCGCGTCGGGCAGACTCGCGGGCCACGAGAGAGCGGCGCCGTAGGGGTTGGCGGGGTCGGTTGCGGCGAGAACCAGCGGGGAGAGCGCGGGGGCCGCATCCGCGTCGCGACTGAAAGTACGCACGCGGTCGATCGTCGCGGGCGTCGCAAACTGCGCTGCGCCGAGTCCCTCGACGATGTAGCCGCGGCGCACCGAGCCGGCTTCTTCCATGCGCGCGAGCACCGAGTAGGCGAGGGCGAAACCGCCGCGCAGCCCCTCGGCTTGCACGGCCCCGCGCGTCACGATGCCGTGCCGCTCAAGCATTCGATCGACCGCGAAAGCCGTGCGCCGCGTCGTATCGTCGTCGCGCGCGGGCAGCAACGACCATCGGCCCGCGACCGTGGGCGGCCCCGATTGCGTGACGGATGCGGGGCGCGCGTAGCCCCGATAGCTGCGCGGCCGCGGCGCGGGCCGGCGCGTCGTCGTGCCCCCGAGCGTGGCGCGCAGCGGCGCGAGCGTGTCGTTGGTGAGGTGGCCCGCCCACACGAGGTGCCACAGCTCGTCGACGAGGGCCGAGTCATCGCCCCCCGCGTCGCCCGGCTCGGCGACCGCGGCCGCGAGCTGGCGAAAGAAGAATCCGCCGCCGCCCGCGAGCGCCTCGAGCACGCGCTGCTGGCGCGCGGTGAGGTCGAGCGCATCGGGCTCGGCGAGGCTCAGCGGGGCGGCGCCCGCGAGGTGCAGGCTCACCCAGCCGTCGTTGCCGGGCATGCTGCCCGCCCCGGCCCAGACGACCTCGCCGCTCGCGCACAGTTCATCGAGCCAGGCGGGGGAGTAGTCGCGCACGCGACTCGGCAGCACGAGGGTCTCCCACGCGCTCGCCGGCAGTGCCGCGCCCTGCAGGTGCTCGATGGCCTGGAGCACGCCGTCGGGGCCCTGCAGGCCCGGGCGCGTTGACCCGAGCCCCGCGCTACCGACGTGTTGCCACGCGGGCAGGAACCGACCGAGGGTGCCGTGGCTGACGGGTTCGATTTCTTTGCGCAGGGCCGCGAGGCTGCGCGAGCGCAGGCGCCGCAGAACTTCGGCGTCGACCCACTCGGTGCCCGAGGCGCCCGGGCGAAACTCGCCTTCGATGACGCGGCGGTCGGCGGCGAGCCGGCGCAGGGCATCCGTCGCCACGGCGATGCCGAGTCCGTAGCGGCTCGCCACGTCGGTCGCGGCGAAGGGCGTGCGGGTGCGGGCAAATCGCGCGACGAGGTCGCCGACGGGGTCGGGCACGGGCTCGAGAAATACCGCGGGCACTCCGTGCGGGATGGGCGTTCCGAGCGCATCGCGCAACCGGGCGGCGTCTTCCACGCCGGCCCAGCGCTGTTCGCCCGCGATCGTTGCGCGAAAGACGCGGTTCTCGCGCGCGAGCCGTTCAAGCTCGGCGGACACGTCGACCTCGTCGAGCGCGCGCGCCTCGACCTCGGTGACCGAGAGCGGGCCCAGGATGCGCAGGAGGTCGACGATGCCCTCGGCATCGCGCGCGCGGCGCTCGGGTGCGAGGCGCTGTAGCTCGGCGTCGAGCTGCGTGATGACGGCTGGGTCGAGCACTTCGCGCAACTCGGCGCGGCCGAGCAGCTCGGCAAGCAGGGTGGGATCGATGCTCAGCGCGGCCGCGCGACGCTCGGCCAGCGGGCTGTCGCCCTCATAGAGAAAGGCCGCAACGTAGCCGAACAGCAGGCTGCGCGCGAAGGGCGAAGGGCTTGGCGTTTCGACCTCGACGAGGCGGATGCTGCGCTGAGCGATGCCCGCCGTGAGCTCGACGAGCGAGGGCAGGTCGTAGACGTCTTGCAGTACTTCGCGCACTGTTTCGAGCACGATGGGAAAGTCGGGGAACTCGCGCGCGACCTCGAGCAGCTGGCTCGCGCGTTGACGCTGCTGCCACAGCGGACTGCGGCGCCCCGGGTCGCGGCGCGGCAAGAGGAGGGCGCGGGCGGCGCACTCGCGGAAGCGCGCGGCGAAGACGGCCGAGCCGCCGACTTCGCTCGTCACGAGTGCTTCGAGCTCATCGGCCTCGAAGAGAAACAGTTCGGCGCCGGGCGGTTGTGCTTCGGTGTCGGGCAACCGCACGAC
>JBDKJR010000163.1:0-3733 GCA_039796515.1 Actinomycetota bacterium | reverse complement strand
CGACTCCCCCGCGGGCGTTCAACGGTTCAACGAGAGCGTTGGCGGCATCGAGAATGACCGTGCCGTTGCGCCACGAAGTGCTCAGCGAGTAGCGCCCGACCGCCTCGCCGGTCGCACTCGTGAAGCGTCGAGCGAAGTCGTCGAGGTTCGAGGCGCTCGCGCCGCGCCATCCGTAAATCGACTGATGAGGGTCACCCACCGCCATGACGGGAGTTCCCCCGAAGAGGTCGGCCAGCAACCACGTTTGGGCCACGTTGGTGTCTTGATATTCGTCGAGCAGCACCACACGGTAGCGGTCGCGCACCTGTTCGGCGACCGAGGAATGGCGTCGCACGATCGACAGCGCGAGGCTCACTTGGTCGGCGAACTCGACGTAGCCGTCACGCTGCTTGACCTGCTGCAGCTTCTCGACGAGATCGACGATGGGCAGCGTGGCCCCGAGAGCGAGGAGCTTCTCGAAGTCGGCCCGTCGCTCGTGGCGGTCGCCGAGGGGCAGATCGGCGACGCTCAGAAAATCGGTGATGACGCGTCGCACGTCGGCGATGTCGGCATCGTGTTCGGCCACCGAGTGCGCGAGCTGCAGAACGGTTGCCGTGATCTTGTCGACGCTCAGGTCGAGCTCGGCCAATCGTTCGTCACGCGCGGTCGCGACGAGTTCACGCGCGAGTTGCCAGGCACTCGCCTCGCGCAGCACGACTCCGTCGGGGTCTCGCCCAATCAACACGGCGTGGTCGCGGTAGAGGCTCGAGGCGAAGGAGTTGTAGGTGGCGACGGTCGGCTGCGTGAACGCGTCGACGACAACGGTCGACGACCCCAGCAGGCCCGATGAGCCCAATTGCACCAAGCGCTGACGGATGCGCGCCGCGAGTTCTCCCGCTGCCTTGCGCGTGAACGTCAGGCCGAGCACGTGCTCGGGGGCCACGTGCCCGTTCGCGACAAGCCACAGCACGCGCGCGGCCATCGTCTCGGTCTTGCCCGAACCGGCCCCCGCGACGACGAGCGCCGGCGCAAGAGGTGCCTCGATGATCGCGCGCTGCTCGTCGGTCGGGGTGTGCTGACCGAGAGCGCTGGCGATGTCGATCGCGCTGAAGGTCGTGCGCCGTGCCTCACTCATCGCCCGTCACCGGCCCCACGCGATGGATGCGGTGCTCACGTGCCGAGAAATCGAAGCGGTCGACCGTGCGCACGCCCGTGAGTCGCGCCACCGCGATCGCGGTGACGGCCTGCCGCAGTCGGTCGCGAAAGCCCTCGAGTCGCTGCTCATCGAGCGGCAGTTGCACGGCTTCTCGATAGTCAGCGCCCCCGACGCCCTCGCGCACGTAGAGCAGCCGCGCCCCGCCGGCGTGGTGCGGCAACCCTTCGAGCACGCTCTCGAGCACCGCGTCGAAGGCTCCGTCGGCATACGCCAGTTGGTACGCGCCGAGTTGGGCGTGGTCGTCGATCTCGGCTTGTTTGGTGAGTGGCTGGCCCGTCTTGAGATCGATGATGCGCACTCCGCCGTCGGCATCCACTTCAATGCGGTCGACCACGCCCGTGATGCGCGCCCGGTCGACGACGGTCTCGAAGCGTTGTTCGGCGGCGACGAGCCCGCGGCCCTCAGACTCGGCATCGCTCAGATAGGCGGCGACGCCGACCGCGTAGCGACGCGCGAGGCGACGCTGTTGTTCGGCGAGCCACGGCGACTCGAACACGAGTTCGTTCCAGCGGCTCTCGATGGCCGCCCAGATGGCGTCGACCTCGGGGCTGTCGGCGGTCTCCATGGCCCAGTGCACGATCGAGCCGATACCCATGGCCGGTCCCGTCTCGGCCGGAGCGATGCGATCGAGAAACCAGTCGAGCGGGGAGCGCTCGATGGCCTCGAGTTTGGAGGGAGAGAGCGCCACCGTCTCGTCGTCGGCGAAGAGCGGGGCCTCGGTCGACGGACTCACGAGCCCCCACCACGAGTCGGGGTTGGCGCCGGGCACGCGCTCTGCCGCGAGTCGCGCTCGCGATCACGCCCGACGCGGTCGTCGTCGACGAGTTCGCGGCGCAATCGGCCGACGATGCGCCGCAGCGATCGCGCGCGCACGGGCCGCGCACTCGAGGAGGCGATAGCGGCATCGAGCGCCGAGCTCGATTCGGGCGTCGCGTCGGCTTCGGCGATACCAAGAGCGTCGGCACGCTCGCGCCGCGCGTGCTCGCGCACGAGGGCAAAGAGGGCGCTGGGCTGATCGTCGTCTCCTGCGGTGGCTGTGACGACGAGTTGCCGCCGGGCGCGCGAAGCGGCGAGCGCAAACATGCGCAGTTCGTCGTCGAGCACGATGCGGCGCTCGTCGAGGTCGTCGAGCGGCAAGCCCCGTGCAACGCGACTGATGAGCGGAGCACCGAGCAGCGAACCGCGTACGCGCGTGTTGGGCCACACCCCCTCGGTCAGCCCGGCGATGATGACGACATCGGCCTCGAGCCCCGTGACGGCCGAGGGAGTCGCCACGAGTACGGCATCGTCCGCTCGCAACGGCGCGAGCACGTCGTCGCCCACGTCGCTGTCGAGCACGCGAGCGAGAAACGACTCGACGGTGGCATCGGGCACGGTGTCGACGATGGTCGCGGCTGCCGTGAACACCGCCACGACGGCGTCGAGCGCGCGATTTGCCTCGGCTGCGGCGATTCCGAAGCCGGCCGCATCGCGGCGCCACTGCTCGGCGACGTGTGCGTCGCTCCACGCGAGCCACAGCAACTCGTCGACCGTGGCATTCGCTCGCGAGCGCTCACCGATCGACTGGAGGGTTCGAGCCAGTCGCGCGGCACGGCGGGCGATGGCGTGGTCAATCGTGGCGAGGCGGTCGGGCGCCGAGAGGGCATCCACCAGCAAGTCATCGGCCGTTCGGTCTCCGTCGCCCGCGAGTTCTTCTGCGCGCAGTGCGCGCCGCAAACGACGCAGCCCGACGCGGTCGAGGCCCCCCAGCGGCCCCAACAGCAGTTCGGTCGCCGACGCCGCATCGAGGGCCGCACGACCGACCCCCACTTCGACGTGCCGAATGAGGGCGCGGGCAGCCGGATGCTCCCGCAAGGGTCGCCCCGCCGCCGTCGACTGCACCGGCACCTCGGCCTGGCCGAGCGCGCGCACGATGCCCGGAACCATCGTTCCGCTGCGCACGATGACCGCCATGCGGCCATAGGGAATGCCGTCGAGCAAGTGGCGCTCGCGCACGAGGTCGGCCACGAGCGTGCGTTCGCGCGTGGGATTCGGCGCCTCGAGCGCGAGCAGCGGGCCGCCCCACGTGAGCGGAATGGCCCGTTCGTCGTCGGGCGCCGTGAGGGGCACGGCCGAGGCTTTGCGTTGCAGGCCCGCAGCAGCCGCGCCGATGCGTGCGGTCACGTCGGCGGTGAGTCCGCGCACGGCGGCACCGTGACGATGCACGAGGGGCAGAACGATGGGCGCGGTGTCGCGCCACCCCAGCAGGGCAGGCAGGTGCGCGAGAGCCTCGGGTTCGGCACCGCGGAACGTGTTGGCCGCGAGGTCGGGGTCGCCGAGCGCAATCACGGTTGCCCCGCGCGCCGCAAGAGCCGCGACAAGGTCGAAGCCACTCGGGGTGGCATCGTGCGCGTCGTCGAGCACGACGAGCTGCGGGGGTGCGGGCATGGCAGCGGGTGGCTCGCGCACGAGGCCGACGGCGGCGCGCACGAGTTCGGCGGGGTCAAGCTGGCCGGGCCGAGACGCCCCGAGGATGCGCCGATATTCGTCAACGAAGTC
>JBDKJR010000162.1:0-2648 GCA_039796515.1 Actinomycetota bacterium | reverse complement strand
TGGTGCGGCGGCTCGCGAGCTTCTTCGGCTGGCGCGAGTCGTAGCCGACGGCGCGGCCATAGAACTCGGTCTCGCTCAGCAGCCCGAGCTTCAGTTCGGGCACCTCGAAGCCATGCTCGACTTGCGCTTGCACGAGGTAGGCGACACCGGGCTCGAGCGACTCGGGCAGCTCGTCGACCATGCGTGCGGCCACCTCGTGCTCGGCGAGCACATCGGCCGCGCGCTCGACGAGGCCGTGCCCCGCGGCGACGACGATCATCGTCCAGCCGTCGCGTACGCGGTCGACAACGTGGTCAACTGCTCCATCGCTGCGGCCCGAGAAGCCGGGGGGCTCGACCGCCTCAATGCGCACGACCTCGGGGTCATCCGCGTCGAAGGCGCTGATCGTGAACCAGTCGCGGTCGCCCGCGGCCTCGTGCAATCCATTGACCGTGACAAAGTCGCCCGCGTCGAGGTCGATAGGCGACTCGGCACCCGCCGTCGCGGCGTGCCACGCGGCCGTCAAGAACTCGCGGTTGGTCTCAAGCAGACTCACGGCCCGGCTCGCGACGCGCTCGGGGCTCAGCACGGCGATCGCGGCACTCTCGGGCAGATAGTGCGTGAGCGGCACAAGCCGGTCAACGAGCGCGGGAGCGAGACTCTCCATGCCCTCGACGGGAATGCCCTCGCCGATCTTGGCCAGCAATCCGGCGAGGCTCGGAAACTCGTGTTCCATCTCGCGCGCCCGCTGCTTGACGCTCTCGGTCAACAGCAGCTCGCGCGTCGGGGGCAGCTCAACAACGGCGATCTCGGTGGGCAACGACCGTTGGTCGGCGACCGAGAACTCGCGCAATTGCTCGACCTCATCGCCAAAGAACTCCACGCGCACCGGATGCTCGGCCACCGCCGCAAACACGTCGAGGATTCCGCCGCGCACCGCGAACTCCCCGCGCCGCGTGACCATGTCGACTCTGCTGTACGCGAGGTCGATGAGTCGGGAGGTGACCTGAGCCAAGTCATAACCGCGAGCCGCACGGCGCAACACCACGGGCTCGACCTCCGTCAGGCCCGGCGCGAGGGGTTGCAGGGCAGCACGCACCGAGGCAACCACGATGAGGTCGGGCTTCTCGACCCCCGCCGCGTCCCACTCGCGCAGAGCGCGCAGCGTGCGGATGCGGCGCCCCACCGTTTCGGCGCTCGGGCTCAACCGCTCGTGCGGAAGGGTCTCCCACGCCGGCAAGTCGAGCACGACGGCGTGGGGCGCCACGGCGGCGAGCGACTGCATCACGGCCTCGGCCTCACGACTCGTGGACGCAATGGCGAGGAGGCATTGCGGGCCGGAGCGGGCATCCAGAATGCTCGCGAGAAGAGGCACGCGCAGGCCTTCGACGGCAGAAAAATCGGCGGAGCGGCCGGCGCTCTCGAGGGCGTGCTGAAGCGTGCGGGCGCGCGTCAGCGCCGGAATTAACCGCTCAAGAGTCACGTCGCACGAGTGTACGCGGCCCTCGCTGAGCGATTGCGAGTGCACGAACGTCTGCAGAATGCCGCGAATCGCGGCGCGCGCCTCGAATCAGCACTTTCTGCTGGCTTTGGTGCACGGCTGGCGAGGCTAGGCGCGAGGAGCGTGCACCTTCTGCTGCGCCGTGAGCAAACCCTGGTCGACGATCAGCTCGATTGCCTCGATCGCGTCGTCGAGCACGAAGGGCAAGCGCGATTTCTCGGCCGCGGCAAAGTCGCGCAGCACGTAATCGGCGGCGTCTTGCCGCCCGGGAGGCCGACCAATGCCCACTCGCACGCGAACAAAGTCAGGCGTATCGAGGGCCTTGATGATGTCGCGCACCCCGTTTTGGCCACCGTGCCCGCCATCGGCCTTGAGCTTGATGGTCTCGAACGGCAGGTCGAGGTCGTCGTGCACGACGATGACGCGCTCGGGCGGAATGCCGAAGTAGGCGGCCGAGCTTGAGACCGGCCCGCCCGAGGTGTTCATGTAGCTCAGAGGGCGAGCGATGACGAGTTTCGGTCCGCCGGGCCGCAGCCGCGCCTCGGCGAGCATCGTCGTCGTGCGGTGCCGGCTGAACCGCGCGCCGAGTCGATCGGCGAGAGCCTCAACGACCATGGCGCCCACGTTGTGACGGTTGCCCGCGTACTGCGGGCCGGGGTTGCCGAGCCCTGCGACCAACCAGGCGTCGGCCGACGACGAAGGGGCCGCATCGCGGCGGAACAATCCGACCACGGGCGACCCCTTCGCTCGATGCGGCGGGCGACCAGCGCCCGCGATGACTACTCGGCTGCTGCGGCCTCGGCGGCAGCAGTCGACGCGGCCGACGACGCAGCGGCGAGCGCCTCAACAGCGGCGTCGTCGGCGCTCGAGCCGGCGGGCGTCGTGATCGCGAGCACGAGCGCGCTCGCGTCGGTCACGAGCGTGGTGCCCTTGGGCAGCGCAACCTCGCCGGCGTGAATCTGCGTGCCATCGGTCAGGCCCTCGACCGAAACACTGATCGACGTCGGAATGTGCGTGGCCTCAGCCTCGACCGTGAGCGTGCTGTGGTCGACCACGACGATCGTGCCGGGGAACGAGTCGCCTTCGACGTGCACCGAAACGTCGACGGTGACCTTCTCGCCCTTGCGAACAACGATGAGGTCAACGTGCTCGATGATCTGGCGAACCG
>JBDKJR010000161.1:0-2903 GCA_039796515.1 Actinomycetota bacterium | reverse complement strand
CGAGCCGCGCACGCTCGTGTTCTTTGAGGCTCCGCACCGCATCGCCGCCGCGCTCGCCGATGCGCGCGACGCGATGGGTCCCGAACGTCGGGCCGCTGTCTGCCGCGAGCTCACCAAGAAGTTCGAAGAGATCGCGCGCGGAACCCTCGCCGAGCTCGCCGACCGCTTCGCCGAGGGCGCGCGCGGCGAAATCGTGCTCGTGATCGAGGGGGCCCCGGCCCGGTCATCCGATCTGCCGACGGCGCTCGCCGAGGTCGCTGATCGCGTCGCCGCGGGCGAGCGATTGAAGGATGCTGCGGCCGCCGTTGCCGCGGCGACCGGGCTCGGCACGCGCGAGCTCTACGAGGCTGCGCTCGCCGCTCGCCGCGCCTAAGCCTTAAGGGTTTGCGGCGGCGTCGTCGGGCGCGACGCACTCACCGTCGAGCGGGATGAACCCGTAGTAGTCGTTGTTCTGGGTCGACCGGGGCCACGGAGCACCATCAAATTCGACGCGAACGCCCTGAATGCCCGTGGACTGTTGAGGAGTGCCGCCCGTACGCGCCACGATCAGCAGCCAGGCACGCTCTCCTGCCGCGATAGTCGAGCCGATTGCGGGAGTGCGCGCTTCCCACGCCGCGGTGAGCGTGGCCGGTAGTTCGTCGATCGCGACGACCCCCCAGCCGGACTCGTCGGTGCCCGCGCTGGCGAGGGCGATCTCAGATACGAGCACGGTGTTCCGAGCCAGCAGTTGAACGTCAGTAATCGAGATGTCAGCGTCGCTCTCGTTGAGAACGCTGGCCCCGAAGGCGATTTCACGCCCGAGCTCCGTGATGCCCATGCAGTACGTGTTCCGGCCGTGATCGGGTCCACCGCCATCGATCACGAGGCCGCCCGAGGGTGCACAACCCGAGAGGGCAAGCGTGAGGGCGGCAACGCTGATCGTGAGCATCCGTCGGGCCATGGAGTGAACGTACCGCGCGGCTCTCGCGAACGCGAGCCTTAGTCGCAACTGTCGCGCAGGTCGAGCGTCACGGGGGCGCCCTGTTCCTCGCCGTCGACGGTGAGGAGCAGGCCGTCGACACGGCCCTCGGCCGAACCCGTGCGCACGACCTCAACGCCGACATAGGCCGCCTCGCCGGGCTCGATCGCGGACTCGGTCAGGTCGGAAGCACCAAAAGCATCGCGGCCGCCCAGCTCGAAGAGCACCGCGGTCGAGCGGGCATCCTCATCGATCGCCATGAAGCGGTCGATGATCTCGACGCCCGACGACTCGAGAAGTTCGATGCCCTCGATCGCGATGGGCTCGCCCGACGTGTTCGAGACGCCGAGCGCGATCGTGCCCGACTCGCCCGCGAGGCAGCCCGAAAGGTTGCCGAGGGGATCGCTGGGGGAGCCGCTGCATCCCGTGAGCAGGAGCGCGGTAACGGCGGGCACCGCGATAGCGGCGGCGAAGCGAGTGAGCAGCACGACAGCCACGCTACGCGCTCAGCCCAGGTGGCTGCCGCATCGCGACCACGGCGGCACGAAGCCGACGGTCGCGTCGGCACTGCTTGTCGCTGAGAACCAGCCATCGTCGTAGCGCAACCGCAAGCCGCGCAGGCCCGCGTAGTCGGTGTAGTCCTCGGCGTGCAACTCGACCACGATTTCGACCGTCGAACGCGGCTCGATCACGGTTCCCCCGACGGGTGCCCGGTCACGCCAGAGGTCCACTTGTTCGGTAGAGAGTTCGCCGCCCGGGGCAACGCCGAAGGTCGAATATGCGCTCGGAACGGGCACGACACTCATGTCGGTGATGGTGGCGTTGTCGAGTTCGATGACGCGGGCATCCCGAAGAATGACGCTGCGGCCGGTGTCATTCGTGACCGTGATGCCGATGAGCGCGAAGTAGCCGGCGTCGACTGTGCGGGTTGGGAAGCACCGTTCGGAGAGTCCGCCGTAGATGGTGAGCGGAGGCGCGCCAACACACCCGCTGAGCGTCGCGACGACCGCCGCGCTCACGAGCCCCCCTGCGAAGAACCTAGAGATCCTCACGGGCGTCATGGTACCGCGAAACACTGCAGATCGCGCGGGTAGGCTGGTCAGACTATGGCCGCCGCCGATCGCTTCTATATCTGTACGCCGATTTTCTACGTCAACGACGTACCGCACATCGGTCACGCCTACACCGAGGTCGCCGCCGACGTGCTCGCGCGCTGGCATCGGCAATCGGGAATCGACACGTGGTCACTCACGGGCACCGACGAGCACGGTCAGAAGATTCTGCGCACCGCGGTTGCGAACGGCGTGACGCCGCAAGAGTGGGCCGACAAGCTCGTCGACTCGGCGTGGAAGCCCCTGCTCGACACGATCGACATCGCCAACGACGACTTCATTCGCACGACTGAACCGCGCCACGAAAAGGTCGTGCAGCAGTTCTTGCAGAAGCTCTATGACGATGGCTTCATCACCGAGGGCGAATACGAGGGCTACTACTGCGTCGGCTGCGAGGAATACAAGCAGAACGACGACCTGGTGGATGGCGCCGGAGAGTTTGCCGGCCAGCGGGTGTGCGCCATCCACGGTCGCCCCATTGAAGTGCTCAAGGAGAAGAACTACTTCTTCGCGCTCAGCACTTTTCAGCAACGACTGCTCGACCTCTACGAATCGCAGCCCGACTTCATTCAGCCGCCGAGCCTGCGCAACGAGATCATGTCGTTCGTGCGCCGCGGCCTCGACGACCTTTCGATCTCTCGCCAGAGCTTCGACTGGGGTGTGCGGATTCCGTGGGATGACAGCCACGTCACCTACGTGTGGTTCGACGCCCTGCTCAACTACATCAGCGCGATCGGCTGGGGCAGCGACGACGCCAACTTTGAGCGTCGTTGGCCGGCCGTGCAACTCGTCGGTAAAGACATCGCGCGCTTCCACGCCGTCATTTGGCCGGC
>JBDKJR010000160.1:0-8114 GCA_039796515.1 Actinomycetota bacterium | reverse complement strand
GGGGATCACATGACGCAGCCACGCGCAGCTCGGCACCGCGGCACTGTGCCCGCCGACGCGTCGGAGAATCGCGATACCGGCATTGGTCTCATCGAGATCGTCATCTCGATGTTCCTCATCTCTCTTCTCGCGATCGCCTTCATTCCCGTGATCGTGTCGGCCCTTCGAGCCTCAGAACTTAACTCCACGGCCGCAACGGCGACTCGCCTGGTCTCCCAGGCCATCAACGACGCCCGCACCCAGGGCGCGACCGACTGCGCGGCCGCCCAGTTGCTCAATACGACAACCGAAGAAGTCGACGCCCAGGGTGTCTTGATCACCGTGACGACAACTGTTCCCACGGTTGCCAACTGTGTGGCTGGTAGCGCGATCACCGTCACGGTCATCGCCATCAACAGTGGCGATGAGTCGGTTTTGGCAGATGCCCGCACGCTCATCTACCTGACGGGTACGCCGTGATGAGCATCCGATCAAACGACCGCGGTTTCTCACTCATTGAGTTGCTGATTTCGATGCTGCTGTTTGCGGTGGTGATCTCGATCGTGGGCAGTGTGATTGTGAGTGCTCTCACCGCTGATCGCACCGTACGCGACGTCACCGGGTCGACGACGGATGGCCAACTCGTGATGAATGTCGTGGAAGGGACGGTGCGCAACTCGACTGCGGTAGCCGTCGATCTCGATGACGATGGTGTCTCGGTGTATGCCGTTGCCCGAACGACGGCGGGCGGTGCCGCGCGATGCCAGGCCTGGTTCTACGACAACGAGGTTGGCACGATCTTCGGGCGCTCGAGCTCCGGCGCAATGACGCCACCGACTCCTGGGGCGGTGGGGGCCGATTGGACTGTCCTCAGCACGGGAGTCTCCCCGACCGAGAACGATGCGGGAACACTCGTTCCCGTATTTGCCCTCGATGGAACACGGGGCTTAGTCGTAAACTTCTCGGTTGACGGAGGATCCGGAACCGACTCTCTCTTCATCACGACCGTGACGGGTCGCGCACCACAATCGAATGTGAGCCCACAATGCTTCTGACCACGATTCTGCACGGCAAGCGTGCGCGCGGTGTCGTGCCCTCGAGCGACCGCGGCAACGCCATGATCGCCGTCGTTGGCTTGCTGGCTGTGATGTCGATGGTCACGATGACGGTGACGGGAGCGACTGTTCAGGCCCTGGGCTACACCTCGCTTACCCGCGCAGGCGTTCAGTCGAACGCCGCGGCCGAGGCGGGCGTTGACGCGATGCTTGCCGAATTGTTTGCCGATGACTGCCCTGAGTCGGGCGAACTGACCATCACGCAAGGCGCCGTTGACCCGTCGTTGACGGGAACCGCCGCCGCCGAACCGTTCTTTACGGCAACAATCGCCCACCGGATTTCGACGGCTGCCGCCTGGACCGCTGGGTGCCCTGCTGAGGCGACAACGCAGATTCGCATTCAGTCGACGGGATTCGCTTCCGACACGGGAACCGCTGAGTCGGTATCAGGACGAGATGCCTCCGCTGTGCAAGCCGTATACGCGTGGACTCCGGGAGCCAACACCGCGGCCGTCACGGGGGCCGCCGTGTTCAGTTATGGCACCCCGGGCCTCGCCAACAGCCTCGAGCTGTTGTCGTTCAATGGCAACTCGGCCAACGTCATTGTCGCCGAGGGCAATATCGTGTGCAGCAACAGCGTCTATGTCGAAGGCGACATCGTTGCGGCCAACGGAAACATCCAGCTCGACAACACGTGCAGCGCGGGCGGGCGCGTCTGGGCCTCAGGAACCGTCAGCCTGCAGGGCAACAAGACCATTGGCGGTGACGTCATCGCGGCGGGCACGGGCTTGACCCGCATCGACCCGAGCACGCAGATTGGCGGCGGCATCTACGCTCGCGGCGAGATCGACAGCTGGGGCCAACGGTGCACCACGGGTGCAACAGGCTGGGATGCAGCGGGAGACGCGTGCTCAGCCGCTCGCATGACGGGCGCCGACCCCGTTTTCTATAACCGACTCGATGTCGTGGCTCCGACCCGGCCAGCCTGGGTCGACGTCAACTACGTGCCGGCGAACTGGACCAACCTCGGGTGGACGACGCGCACGTATACAGGCCCCTGCTTGATCGACAACCGCACGGTGAACAACACGCAAGTTCGCGCACTGAGCAACTACACCACGCCGACGGTGATCGACGCCCGCGGATGCTCCTCGTTCACAATCTCGTCGAGCGCGAAGTTGTTGGTCACCATGAAGACCGACATCACCTTCATCTTGCCGACAACAGTTAACATCGAAGACTTCTCGGCGGTGTCGAGCAACAGCCTTGACCGGGCGCTGCGCTTCATTACCCCCGATACCGTTGCCGATGGTGTGCCGACTCAGACGGGCTGCGGCCGCATTGATCTCAACAACCAGAACGAGCTCGAAGCGCCCATCGCCGTCCTGATGTACTCGCCATGCCCGATCTACAACAGCAACCAGCTCACGTGGCGTGGTCAGTACTACGCATCCAACGTTTCCTTCGCGAACAACAGCCAACTCACCTACGTGCCGATTGGAATTCCTGGGTTCGACCTGGGTAACGGCGCGGGTGGTCCCGGTGGAGAAGGAGCCGTGGGCGGGGAGCCGATGCCCGGCCACCCCGGAGCACTCGTCGAGTACACCGATATCGACCCGCCCGCTTAGCCGATACCGCTGTGACGATATTCGTGTCGGCTGTGGTCGGCGTGCTCGGCGCCGCCATTGGCTCCTTCCTTAACGTGGTCATTTACCGCGTCCCTCGGGGAATCTCGGTCGTGCGTCCTCCGAGCGCCTGCGGCTCGTGTTCGGCACCGGTGCGGCCCTACGACAACATTCCCATCGTCTCGTGGCTTGTGCTGCGGGGTAGGTGTCGAAACTGCGGCGCACCATTCTCTGTTCGCTACCCGCTCGTCGAACTAGCCACGGCACTCGCATTCGCGGGAATTGCCGCCTGGCAATATGCCGCGCTCCTCTCGACGACGACCCCGGCGGATGCCCTCGCTGTGCTCCTCGTGACCCTCGCGTTGCTCTTCTTCGCCTCGATCTCGATCGCACTCACCGCTATCGACCTCGACACGCATCGCCTTCCTGACGCGATCGTGTTGCCCGCCTACGCCGTGCTCGGCGTATTGCTCGCCGGGGCCGCGATCGCAACCGGTGACCTCGAGTCGGCGGCCCGCGCTGCTGCGGGTGCGGGCATCCTCTTCACGGGGTATATGGCGCTTGCGCTGATCTCGCCGCGCGGTATGGGAATGGGCGACGTGAAGCTCGCTGGCGTGATCGGGCTCGTGCTGGGCTGGTTCGGGTGGCCGACGCTTGCGGTGGGCACTCTCGCGGCCTTTTTGCTCGGCGGACTCGTCAGTGTCGTCTTGATCCTGGCTCGTCGGGCGAGTCGCAACACGGGAATCCCTTTTGGGCCGTGGATGCTGAGTGGGGCGTGGGTGGGAATACTCTGGGGGGAACCGATTGCGCGAGGGTACCTCGCCCTGTTCGGATTGAATTGAGGGGGAGTACATGGCCGGCGGAGTAGTCGGGGTTGACATCGGGAGCTCGTTTTTGCGAGCTGTCGAGATCGACGACGCAACCAAGGCACGCCCGACGTTGCTTCGAGCCCACGAGGTTCCGTTGCCCGAGGGCTCGGTTAAGCGCGGCGAGATTCTCGAGGTGCACACGGTGGCCTCGGCATTCAAGCGCCTGTGGTCGTCGGGCGGTTTCCGCTCGAAACACGTCGCACTGGGCATCGGCGGCCAGAGCGTCATCGTTCGTGACCTCGCTGTTCCGCGCATGCCCCTGGCCCAGATCAAAGAGTCGTTGCCCTTCCAGGTGCAAGACCTTCTGCCTGTCCCGGTGAGCGACGCAGTTCTCGATTACTACCCCATCGCCGAGGGCCAGAACGAGTCGGGTCCCGTGGTCAACGGTCTTCTTGTGGCCGCCTTTAAGCAAGCCGTTACGGTCAACGTCACAGCAGCGACGCTTGCTGGCCTGACCCCGGTCAGCATGGATCTGTTGCCTTTCGCCATGACCCGCGTGCACTCGCTCTCGAACCCGACGAACGGTTTCGCGGTGCACATGAACATTGGTGCCAACGCCACGTCAATCGTCATCGTTCACGCAGGCGTGCCCCTCTTCGTGCGCATCGTTCCCGCGGGCGGCGATGACGCGACTCGCGCGATCATGACGCGGCTCTCGGTGCCGCGCGAGCGCGCAGAAGTGCTCAAGCGTGAGCTGGGACTCACCGCGCCCGGTGCAACTGACGAAGAGCGTGTTGCGGCCGAAGTGATTCACGAGGCGACGAGCGAACTGCTCACGGCCGTGCGCAATACCCTCGCCTACTTCGCCGGTGTACGCACGGGCGTGGCGTTCGATTACTTGTCGGTTGCCGGTGGCGCAACACGGATGCGTGGGTTCGCCAGCGCCCTGGCAGAGTCCACGCGCATTTCGGTCGTTCCGGTGAACCCCACTGCCGGAGTGGCGCTCGCGCGTTCCATGAAGGGGAGCGATAGCGAGACTCAGATGCAGACGTGGATCACCGCCATTGGCCTTGCCGTCGGGAGCGCCGCATGAGTCGTCGAGATGGACGCGAGACCGGGGCGTTGGTCTACGGGGCTGTACCTCGCGCGCACCTTATGCCGCCCGAAGTGGCGTTGCAGAAGAAAGAGCGCGGCCGTCGGCGGGGACTCGTCACGGCGGTCATTGGCGTTGTTGCGTTGACTGTCGCCGGAACCGTCGCATCGTATGTGTTCGCTGCGAGTGTCGAGGCACAATTGGCGGCCGAGCGCCGCGTGACCGAGCAATTGCTCGCGTCGCAATTGGAATTCGCCGAAGTCACCCAAGTGCGCGGCCAACTGCAGTCGATCATCGATGTGCGGGGCCAACTGGCTACGGTCGAAGTTCTGTGGCAAGAGACGCTCACGCCCTACCTGTCGGTCTTGTCGGCAAGCGAGCAGGTCAAGTCGCTGACATTCCAGTCTGACTCTCCTGCCGAGCCTCCACTGGGGATTGCGGGTCCACTCCGTTCGCCCCGGGTGGCGACCGTTCGCTTGATCGTCGTCACTGCAGAGCTACCGAGGCCGTACGTGTGGTACCGCGAGTGGGAGCAACTTGAGACGTTTGCAGACGCCAGCATCGACTCCGTGACGTTGCTGCAAGACGGGTATGAAACAACGGTGACCATTAACTTGAACGAGTTCGCTCTGTCGCAGCGATTCGCTGACGAGGAGGAAACCGAGTGACCACCGCAGCCACGCGCATTTGGACCCTCGCCTCGGTCATGATCATGATCGTGGTCGTAGCGCTCGGGTGGTTCTTGGGAATGTCTCCGAAACTCGCCGACGCAGCGAGATTCGACGCCGAACGTCGAAACGTTCAGGCCCAGAACGATGTCTCGCGAGCGGTGATCGCTCAGCTTCAGGCGGACTTCGAGAACCTTGATGAGCTTCTTCTCGAGCTCGAGGGATTACGTGAAGAGTTCCCGACGGATGCGCAATACGACGCTGCGATCAGAGAGTTGCTCACAGGCCTCTTGTCTGCCGGACTCGGCCTTCAGAACATCGCGATCAACGAACCGGCGCCGACGACGGCTGCGGTGCTCGAAGACGGCGCCGAGCCAGCGCCCACCGAAGTCGATGGCAGCGGAGTCTTGCCGGCCGGCTCGCTGTTGCGTGTACCCGTGAATGTCACGGTCACCGGCACGTTGCCCGCGATTTTGGCCTACATCGAGTCGTTGCAAGAGTCACCGAGATTCTCAATCGTGACGCAGGGCGATTTCGCTTCAACGGCTGAAGGGGGCGGCACGATCACCTTTTCGATGATCATGTATGTCGTGAGCGGCGATGACCTCGTCAACGTCGAACCCGAGCCGGAGCCTGAACCCGAGCAGGAGCCCACGCCGGTGCCGACAGACTCGGCGTCGCCGACGCCCACACCGACTCCCACGCCGTAGTGAGTGATGTCGGGATGCCCGCGCCGGGCATCCCGACACCGCCCCTTGGTAAGGTGGCGCGTTCGCATTCCCCACGAAAGGAAGCGCCATGGCTACGTCGTCAACACCCGAGTCCGCATCGCCGAACCCCTCCGTGACCACCTCCGGGGAGCCGGCCGAGACCGGAGGCGCACCGGCGCCGGGCGTGAGCGCCGCGCCTGAGGCAGGTACCCCGCTCGAGTCGACGACCGCGTCCGAGACGGGCTCCACGCCCGACACCACGGCATCCTCTGACCCGGCTCAGCCGACCGTCGTGTTCGTGACGGCACCGCAGCCGCCCAAGAAGCGCGGGGCCCGAGGAGTCGGCGCTCTCAGCGCACTCTTGGGGGCGGGCTTGTTCGCGGCAGCCTACGGCGGGCTCATTCTCGCGCTCGGCCTCATCGAGCCTCGGTATGGCGTGGCCGGCGCCATCTCGACCCTCGGCACCGTCACGTTCTACGTTCCTGTCATCGTCTTCTTCTTGGCCTACCTACTGCTCGTCGTCATCGTGAACCGCGCGGGATGGTGGGCACACGTTTTGGGAGGCTTCGCGGTTGCCGTCGTCGTGTGGGTGGGCTTTGTCGGCTCAGCGATTATCGCCGCGGGCGCTTTCGGCGCACCGGCCTCCGACGTCGCGGCGGTGGTCATGCAGCAGCTCATCAATCCCCTCGGTTTCGGTGCGGCGATCGCGGCGCGCGAGGTGCCGATTTGGGTGGGCGGCATCGTTGCGCGGCGTGGCCGCACAGCCCGGGCGCGCAACGTCGAGGCGCGAGCTGCCTACGAGCGTGAGCTCGCCGAGCATCGAGCGACGGTCGCCGGCACTACTGCCGTTTGACCGCATCCCGCCCGGGGTCTATTCTTGGGCAGGTGTGTGCTTAGGCACGCGTCTGTGTTGTGCCGTGAAAACGGTCGCGCGGGCGTGACCGACGTGCGCGCAGAGGGTCCCTGGTTGTTTGACGGCTCCGGCGGTCGAATTCACACCCCCACGGCATATCCGTCATCAGCGAGTCCGCTCGCTGAATTCGTCGGGTTCGCGTGAGCCCGAGCGAAGCGAAAGCGTTGCTCGGGGACATCCAACCGCAAACGCTGTCACCGTGCAGCATTCACAAGGAGCACTTTTGCCCACTATTCAGCAGCTGGTCCGCAAGGGCCGCACGCCGAAGGTCTCAAAGACCAAGGCGCCGGCCCTCAAGGCCAACCCGCAACAGCGCGGCGTCTGCACGCGCGTTTACACGACGACCCCCAAGAAGCCGAACTCGGCTCTGCGCAAGGTCGCTCGCGTCAAGCTCAGCAACGGTACTGAGGTCACCGCCTACATTCCCGGCGAGGGCCACAACCTGCAGGAGCACTCGATGGTGCTCGTGCGCGGCGGTCGTGTGAAAGACCTGCCCGGCGTTCGCTACAAGATCGTGCGCGGCGCGCTCGACACCCAGGCGGTCAAGAACCGGAAGCAAGCGCGTAGCCGCTACGGAGCGAAGATGGACAAGAAGTAATGCCTCGTAAAGGACCAGCACCCAAGCGCCCCGTCGTCGCAGACCCGGTCTACGGCGCCCCGATCGTCAGCCAGCTCGTCAACAAGATTCTTCTTGACGGCAAGAAGGGCCTCGCCGAGCGCATCGTCTACGGTGCCCTCGAGGGCGTCTCTGCCAAGAACGGTCAAGACGCCGTTGCCACGCTGAAGAAGGCCCTCGACAACGTGCGCCCCACCCTCGAGGTGCGGTCGCGTCGTGTCGGTGGCTCGACCTACCAGGTTCCCGTCGAGGTCAAGCCGCACCGCGCGAACACTCTCGCGCTGCGCTGGCTCACGAGCTACGCCAAGGCGCGTCGCGAGAAGACCATGACCGAGCGCCTCATGAACGAGATTCTCGACGCATCCAACGGCCTCGGTGCCGCGGTCAAGCGTCGCGAAGACACGCACAAGATGGCCGAGAGCAACAAGGCCTTCGCGCACTACCGCTGGTAGCGCGCTATCGCTGAAGGGCCGAAGGCCCTGAAGCGGGGTAGCGCGCCGAGGTTCGCTCAAGGCGGGGGCCATTTCTGGCCCCCGCTGCGCAGGCCGGTGGCGGCCCGTCCCGGGCCGACACCATCCGGCAGCCAAGACACACATTTCGCTACCTAACGTAAGGACACCGCTGTGGCACAGGACGTGCTCACCGA
>JBDKJR010000159.1:0-4410 GCA_039796515.1 Actinomycetota bacterium | reverse complement strand
CGCGTGGTCGAACACCGGACTCGACGGCCTGAGCGACCGCCTGCACCCCTTCGTGCGCGCCCTGACTCCCCCGACGCACCGCCCTGTCGTGCTCAACACGTGGGAGGCCGTCTACTTCGATCACGCGCTCGAATCACTCATGCCCCTCGTCGACGCCGCTGCCGACCTCGGCATTGAGCGGTTCGTGCTCGACGACGGCTGGTTCACGGGCCGCACTGACGACCGCCGCGCCTTGGGCGACTGGACGGTTGACCCCGAACGCTGGCCCTCCGGGCTGCACCCGCTTGCCGACGCCGTCGTCGAGCGCGGTATGGAGTTTGGGCTGTGGGTTGAGCCCGAGATGGTGAGCCCCGACTCGCGGCTCGCGCGGGAGCATCCCGAATGGATGCTCGCCAACGTCGCCGACGACACCCAGCATCCCCCCACGTGGCGCTTCCAGCACACGCTCGACCTCACGATCGACGAGGCGCGCGCCCACGTGCTCGAGGCTTTGAGTGCTTTGCTCGCCGAGTACCCCATCGCCTTTCTCAAGTGGGATCACAACCGCGACCAGCACGCCGGCACCGCGGCGGCGCACACCCGGGCGGTCTACGCCCTCATCGACGATCTCCGCGCGCGTTTTCCGCACGTCGCTATCGAGAGCTGCGCTTCAGGCGGCGCGCGCGTCGACCTCGGCATGGCCGCGCGGGTGCACCGCTTCTGGACGAGCGACACGAACGACGCCCTCGATCGGCAACGCATCCAGCGCTACAGCGGTCTGCTCATGCCGCCCGAGTTGCTCGGCGGCCACGTCGGCGCCCCACGCGCCCACATCACGGGCCGCACGCACGATCTCTCGTTCCGGCTCGCGACCGCGCTGTTCGGCAACGCCGGAATCGAGTGGAACGTCACGACCGCCGACGCCGAGCAGCTCGACGCGCTGCGGGAGTGGGTCGCGACGGTCAAGAGCGTGCGCCCCTTGCTCACGAGCGGCCGCACGGTGCGCACCGACGAGGCGAGCGACGACCGTTACGTGCACGGGCTCGTCGCCCCCGACGGCAGCGAGGCCCTCATTGCGCTCGTGACCCTCGCGACGGCAGCGGTGGCGGTGCCGCCTCCCCTGCGTTTTCCGGGCCTCGACCCCGATCGGCGCTATCGCATCGAGCCCCTCACGCTGGGCGGGCCGCCGCACGCGGTGCAGGATGCTCCTCCCGCGTGGCTCGCCGACGGAGGCATCACGATCACGGGTCGGCTGCTCGCCGACCTCGGGTTGCCCGTTCCGCTACTCGCGCCTGAGCAGGCGCTGCTGCTGCGGGCTACAGCCGTCGACTAGACCTGCAAGGCGCGGCGCTTACGGTCGCGCTTGCAGCGCACTGTGCTTACGGTCGCAATTGCAGCGCACTGTGCTCATGGTCGCGCTTGCAGCGCGTACAGCGCCACGGCGCTCGCGGCCGCGACGTTGAGCGAATCAACGCCGTGCGCCATCGGGATCGTCACGACGACATCGGCGGCCTCCAGCGCCGCGCGGCTGAGCCCATCACCCTCGGTGCCGACGACAATCGCCACGCGTTCGGGCGCACTCGCCGCAAACTCTCGCAAGTCCACGGCGTCATCGGCGAGGGCGAGGGCCGCGATCGTGAAGCCCGCGGCGTGTAGCTCGGGCACGGCCTCGCTCCACTCGGGCAACCGCGTCCACGGAACCTGCAAAACCGTCCCCATCGACACGCGCACACTGCGGCGATAGAGCGGGTCGGCGCAGCGCGGGGTGATGAGCACGGCATCGGCTCCGAGGCCCGCCACCGAGCGGAAGATCGCCCCAACATTGGTGTGATCAACGACGTCTTCGACGATGACGACGCGGCGAGCATCCCGCAGCACGTCGGCCACGGTCGGCAGGGCGGGTCGATGCATGCTCGACAGGGCTCCGCGGTGCAAGTGAAATCCCGTGAGCTCTTCGAGCAACCCCGCGTCGCCCACGTGCACGGTCACGTCGCGGTCGCCCAGCAGAGCCTCGAGGTCGGGTAGCCACTTCGCACTCGTGAGCACCGAGCGCGGCACGTGGCCGGCCCGCAGCGCGCGGCCGATGACCGTGATCGACTCGGCGATGTAGAGGCCGCCCTGTGGCTCGGTCGCGACGCGCAGAGCGACGTCGGTGAGGCGCGCGTAGTCGGCAAAGGCGGGGTCGTCGAGCGTTGTGATGTGCTCGATGTGCATGGATGCCCGCCTTTCGCTCGCAGCGCGTCGGTCGCCCTGCCAGCCTCCGGAAACATACTCGAAACCAGAGCGTTCTAGTCTGCAAGGGAACCACCGGAGGCCCCATGTCGATCGCCGCACCGCTCGTCGAGCTCGATGCGGCCACGCGCGCCTCCGTCGAGCAGGCGATCGAGCTGCTGCGCGGCCGCCGCATCGCCGTGTTGACCGGCGCGGGCGTGAGCACTGACTCGGGCATCCCCGACTATCGCGGTGTTGGCGCTCCCGTGCGCACGCCCATGACCTATAGCCAGTTCTTGGCCGACGAGCCCTATCGCAAGCGCTACTGGGCGGGTAGCCACCTCGGGTGGGAGCGCTTTGCCGCCGCGGGCCCCAACGCGGGCCACCGCACGCTCGCCGACCTTGAACAGGGTGGCGTGGTCACGGGAGTCGTCACCCAGAACGTCGACGGCCTGCACGTGCGCGCGGGCAGCCGCCGCGTCGTCGACCTGCACGGCAGCATGGACCGCGTCACATGCCTGCACTGTGGCCAAACCTTCGACCGCGGCGCCATTGCCGAGCGCATCGCACGCCTCAACCCCTGGCTCACCGACGCCGACGCCACGATGAACCCCGATGGCGATGCAGAGGTGGCCGACGTCTCGCGCTTCCAGGTTCCCGAATGCTCGGTGTGTGGTGGCACGCTTAAGCCCGACATCGTGTTCTTCGGCGAGTTCGTGCCGCCCGTCAAGTTTGAAGAGGCGCGCGGCATTGTGGCGCGATCGGATGCTCTGCTCGTGCTCGGTTCGTCTCTCGTCGTCAACTCGGGCATCCGGCTCGTGGGCCTCGCCGCCAAGAAGCGCATCCCGACGATCATCGTCAACCGCGGCGAGACGAAGGCCGACAACCGCGCGGCCCTTAAGATTGACGCGGGCACGACGGAGACATTGGCCGCGTTCAGCGCCGCTCTGCTGCCCTGATCGGCCCTCGATCGTCGAGGGCCCGCTGAAGGGAATCCTCATGACGGTCTTCGCACTTGTGCGCCACGGCGAAACGGACTGGAACCGTGAGCGGCGCATCCAGGGCTCGACCGACATTCCCCTCAACGACACGGGGCGAGAGCAGGCACGTGCCACGGGCGCCCTGCTCGCGAGCCGGCGCTGGACGGCACTCGTCGCGTCTCCCCTCTCGCGCGCATCCGAAACCGCGAGCCTCATCGGCGCCGAGGTGGGCCTTGGTGACCCCGAGCTCGAACCGCGCCTCGCCGAGCGCGACTACGGTGCGGCCGAAGGGCTGACCGGCCCCGAGATTGACCTCCGCTACCCCGACGGTGCTGATGTGCCCGGTCGTGAGCCGCGGGAGGCCGTGGCCGAGCGGGCCGTTGCCGCCCTGCACGAGCTCGCGGCCCGACACCCCGGCGAGGCCGTCATCGTCGTCGCCCACGGCGGCGTCATTCGCAGCGTGCTCGAGACGGTCGCGCCGGGTCGACACCGCGAGCCGATCACGAATGGCTCGGTGCACTCATTCCGGCACGCTGACGGGGCCCTCGAGCTCGTGGCCTTCGACGACCCGATTGACGAGCAGTCGATCTTTCCGATGGCGGTCGACTTCGAACAGCAGAACCGCCTCGCCGAGCGCGAGCGCGAGGACCACTGATGGCGAGCGGCCCCGAGCGGTTCCTCGCCGCGACGGCGCATCTGCCAATTACCCCGCAACGGATGCCCGACTCCACCCACACGGCCGCCGAAGCCGCGGCCGCCGTGGGCTGCGAGGTCGGTGCGATCGTCAAGTCGCTCGTGTTCGTTGCCGTCACTGACTCCGCGCGCGAGCCCGTGCTCGCACTCGTGTGCGGAGACAACCGCGCTGACCTCGATGCCCTGGCGAACGTCGTCGGCGCCCGCATCGAGAAGGCGGACGCGAACACGGTCAAGCAGGCGACGGGCTACTCGATTGGCGGGGTTCCTCCGCTCGGACATCCCGTACCCGTACGCACGGTCATTGACCGCGACCTGCTGCGCTTTGAGACCGTCTGGTCGGCGGCGGGCAGTGCCTACGACGTCTTCGCGGCGGCTCCACAGCAGCTCGTCGAGTGGACGGGCGGCGAACTCGCCGACATCGGTTCGCGCTGACCCTTCCTGCGATTCAGGAGTCGCCGAGAGATGTCACGCGGCAGGGGGGCCTAGCGTCGAGGTCGTCCGAGAACAGCTTGCTCGCGCAACAACTCGAGCAGCACGGCGGCCG
>JBDKJR010000158.1:0-6239 GCA_039796515.1 Actinomycetota bacterium | reverse complement strand
ATGCTCTCGGCGTTGAGCGACCCCACCGGAATCTTCTTCGCACTCATCGCCGTGTTCGCCTCGCCGTTCTTGCGGCACGGGCGAGCGTGGGCGCCGGGCCTCCGTGCGGCAAACATGTTGGTGATCGCGTTTCCAACCCTGGGCGCTTTCGCGACCATGATGTTTCTCAACGCGCTGTTCTTTGGTTCGCTCTGGCCCCCGAGTGACATTGAGCGCGTGATCGCCGGCATCCCCGAATCCTTCGGCGCGCTGGTTGCGGGCTACGAGAGTCTCACGGGGTGGTTGGTGGCGGCACCGGTCGTGAGTGCGTGGCTTGTGGCCGCGATCGTGCGACGGCCCGCGGCCATCCCGGTCTCGGTCATCGTGTTTGCTCTGCTGAGTGTCGCGTTCGTTCTCGGCGCCTTTCACCCGGGCGCGGCCGGAGTCAGCTTCACGCTCTTGACGGTTCTCGCGATCGCCCTCATTCCCGCGGCGCGCACGCCCGCCACCAATCTGCTCGTTGACGGTGTCGCTGCGCTTCAAATCGTGATCGCATGGGCGGCCGCTCTTGATCGCGACATTGTTCTGGCGTGGATGCAAAGCGTTGCCGACGCCATCGTCGCCCTCACGGGCTAGCGGTCGTTCGCCGGGCGGCCTGCGTGCCGAAGCTCGCAGAGTCGCGCCAGTAGAGTTGGGCGAGCCCTGGGCACGTTCCGCACTGCCCACCACTGAGTAACCCCGAGGAGCACGCGTGTCCGACGTCGCGGCAGACCAGCCCGCCCACCCGATTGCCCCGGCGGCCGTCGACGTGACGGAGGCCACCGACGGCTTTGGTATCTTCACCGACCGCTCGGTCGTTGCCATGCGCGTGGCGGGAGAGCTTCGCGATCTCGCGTTCCGACTGCAGCCCGGCGATCGCGCAGAACCGGTCACGATCGATTCGCCCGACGGGCTCGCGATTTTGCGTCACTCGACGGCGCACGTGCTCGCGCAAGCGGTGCAGTCGATCAATCCCGAGGCGAAGCTCGGCATTGGCCCGCCCATCACCGACGGCTTCTACTACGACTTCGACGTGGCGACTCCCTTCACGACCGACGACTTCTCCGCGCTGTCAAAGGCCATGGATCGCATCATCCGCCAGGGCCAGCGCTTCGTGCGTCGCGTCGTCACCGAAGACGAGGCGCGCGCTGAGCTCGCGGGAGAGCCGTTCAAGCTCGAACTCATCGGGCTCAAGGGTGCCGCCGCCGATGGTGCCGACGGCGAGAGCGTCGAGGTCGGGGCCGGCGAACTCACGATCTACGACAACGTTGACGGCAAGACCGGCGAGGTCTACTGGAAAGACTTGTGCCGCGGCCCGCACCTGCCGAACACGCGCATGATCGGCAACGGATGGTCGCTCACGCGCGTCGCGGCCGCCTACTGGCGCGGCAGCGAGAAGAACCCGCAGCTTCAGCGCATCTACGGAACCGCCTGGCCCTCGAAGGATGCCCTGCGCGAGCACCTCGGCCGCCTCGAAGAAGCCGCCAAACGCGACCACCGCAAGCTCGGCGTCGAGCTCGACCTGTTCAGCTTCCCCGATGAGATCGGATCAGGACTCGCGGTCTTCCACCCCAAGGGCGGAATCATTCGCGCTGAAATCGAGAGCTACATGCGTGAGCGCTTGCTCGCCAATGGCTACGAGCTCGTGTACTCCCCGCACATCACGAAGGGCCAGCTGTTTGAAACCAGCGGCCACTTGCAGTGGTACGAGGAGGGCATGTTCCCCGCGATGCACCTCGATGAGGAGCGCGACGCAGAGGGCAACGTCACCAAGCAGGGCCAGGACTACTACCTCAAGCCCATGAACTGCCCGTTCCACAACCTGATCTTTCGGGCGCGCGGCCGCAGCTACCGCGAGTTGCCGTTGCGCCTCGCCGAGTTCGGCACCGTGTACCGCTACGAGAAGGGCGGCACCCTCTCGGGGCTTACGCGCGTGCGCGGCCTGACGCAAGACGACGCGCACATCTACGTGACTCCTGACCAGGTCAAGAGCGAGGTGGCGAGCCAGCTCGAATTCGTGCTCGAGACCCTGGGCGGCTATGGACTCGACGACTTCTACCTCGAGCTGTCGACGCGCAACCCCGAGAAGTCGTTCGGTAGCGACGAACTGTGGCACCAGGCGACCGAGACGCTGCGTGAGGTCGCGGTGGCCTCAGGCCTCGACCTCGTGCCTGACCCGGGTGGAGCCGCCTTCTATGGCCCGAAGATTTCGGTGCAAGCACGCGATGCGATTGGTCGCACCTGGCAGCTCTCGACCGTGCAGCTCGACTTCAACCAGCCCGAGCGGTTTGACCTCGAATACACGGCCCCCGACGGTACGCGCCAGCAGCCGATCATGATTCACCGTGTCCTGCTGGGTTCCATCGAGCGCTTCTTCGCGATTTTGCTCGAGCACTACGCGGGCGCGTTCCCGGCCTGGCTGGCGCCCGAGCAGGTTGTCGGCATCCCGGTTGCGGAGGACTACGCCGAGTACCTCGAGGGTGTCATCGGCGAGCTGCGCACAGCGGGCGTGCGCGCGCACGTTGACCACTCGGACGACCGCATGCAAAAGAAGATCCGCACTCACACGACGCACAAGGTTCCGTACCTCCTGATCGCCGGAGCCGATGATGTGGCGAATGGTGCGGTGAGCTTCCGGTTCCGCGACGGTACCCAGATCAACGGGGTACCCGTGGCCGAGGCGGTCGCGCGCATCACGGGCGCGATCGCGAGTCGCTCGGCCGAGCTGTAGCGAGCATCCGGTCATGAGCGATCACCGGCACGGCGAGAGCATCGATGGCGTGACCGCCGAAAGCGCTGCCGATTTTGCGGCGGTTCCGGATGCGTTCCAACGCCTCTGGACCCCGCACCGTCTCGTCTACATCGAGAACGGGCAGCAGCCTGACGACGATGCATGCCCGTTTTGCCGGGCGCCCGAACTGGAAGACGAGCAGGCACTCATCGTCGCGCGCGGCACGCACGCCTATGTGCTGCTAAATCTCTACCCGTACAACAGTGGCCACCTGCTGGTCTGCCCCTACCGCCATGTTGCGCTCTATGACGAGGCGACCACCGAAGAAGTCGCCGAGATTGCCGCGCTCACGCAAACGGCGATGCGCGTGCTCAAGGCGACCTCGGGATGCCACGGCTTCAACATCGGAATGAACCAGGGGCGCATTGCGGGCGCCGGAATTGCCGCGCATTTGCACGAACACATCGTGCCGCGATGGGCTCTCGACTCGAACTTTTTCCCGATTGTGGCGGGCACGAAGGCCGTACCCCGGTTGCTCGGCGAGGTGCGTGACGAGATCGCTCGCGCCTGGCCTTCAGACTCGCCCCGATAGACTGGCCCCGCCGCCAAACCCCCGTGTATCTCTCGCGCATTCGCGCGAGCACCGTGCCAGAAAGGGCCGATAGATCATGACCGAGACCACGACGACGAGCGTGCAGGGCACGAGCCGCGTCAAGCGCGGACTCGCCGAAATGCTCAAGGGCGGCGTCATCATGGACGTCGTCACCGCCGAGCAAGCACGCATCGCGGAAGACGCGGGTGCGGTTGCCGTCATGGCGCTCGAGCGCGTGCCGGCCGACATTCGCGCGCAAGGCGGCGTCGCCCGCATGAGCGACCCTGACCTCATCGACCAGATCATTGCCTCGGTGTCGATTCCTGTCATGGCGAAGGCCCGCATCGGTCACTTCGTTGAGGCCCAGGTTCTGCAGTCGCTGGGCGTTGACTACATCGACGAGTCTGAGGTGCTGAGCCCCGCCGACTACGTCAACCACATCGACAAGTGGCCCTTCACGGTTCCCTTCGTGTGTGGCGCGACCAACCTGGGCGAGGCGCTCCGCCGCATCACCGAGGGCGCCGCCATGATCCGCTCGAAGGGTGAAGCCGGCACGGGTGATGTGTCGGAGGCGACCAAGCACATTCGCACGATTCTGGGCGAGATTCGCGCCCTCGCGGCAAAGACTCCCGACGAGTGGTACGTCGCTGCGAAAGAACTGCAGGCCCCGTACGAGCTCGTCGCTGAGGTCGCTCAGACCGGAAAGCTTCCGGTCGTGCTCTTCACGGCGGGTGGCGTCGCGACCCCCGCGGATGCGGCGCTCATGATGCAGCTCGGCGCTGACGGCGTTTTCGTGGGCTCGGGCATCTTCAAGTCGGGTAACCCCGCCGCACGTGCCGCGGCCATCGTCAAGGCGACCGCCGGCTACAACGATCCTGCGATCATCGCCGAGGCCTCGCGCGGTTTGGGTGAGGCGATGGTGGGCATCAACGTCGCCGACCTTCCCGCCCCGCACCGGCTCGCCGAGCGTGGCTGGTAAGGCTCTCCCGCCCGTCGGAGTTTTCGCGCTACAGGGCGACGTGCGCGAGCACGTCGCCCTGCTGCGTGAGTTGGGCGCCGATGTTCGTGAGGTGCGCACTCCCGCGCACCTCGACGAGGTGGCCGGGCTCGTGATTCCGGGCGGCGAGTCGAGCGTGATGGACAAGCTGAGCCGCTTGTTCTCGCTGCGCGAGCCGCTTCGTGCGCGCATCCGTCAGGGCATGCCCGTCTATGGCACGTGCGCCGGGCTCATCATGCTGGCCGATCGCGTGCACGACGGCATCGAGGGTCAAGAGACGCTCGGTGGCCTTGATGTGGCTGTTCGCCGCAATGCCTTCGGCAATCAGCTCGACTCGTTCGAGACCGATCTCGATGTTCCGGCGCTGGGCGCGCCTCCCGTTCACGCCGTTTTCATTCGGGCGCCGGTGGTTGACGAGGTGGGGCCGGAGGTTGAGGTGCTCGCGCGGCTTGACGATGGCCGCATCGTCGCGGTCGAGCAGGGCCGACTTCTCGGCACCTCGTTTCACCCCGAAGTATCGGGGGAGCACCGCTTTCACGAGCGTTTTCTGAGCCACGTCGCCGCAGCATCCTGAGCGCAACTGCTGAGACGATAGGCGCATGAGCCTCTACTCGGACTACCCGGCCGCTCGCACTCGGCAGATCATTGCCGACGTCGTGGGCGTCGTCACGGCGATCGTGGTCATCCTCATCGCGAGCGCCGTGACGACCGCGATTCGTGCGTTCGCCTCGTTCGGTCGCGATCTTGAAGCGGCCGGTACCGACATCCATCACGGCCTCACCGATGCCGCCAACGCCCTGGGCGATGTTCCGCTCATTGGCGACGGAATTCGCGGTCCATTCGACGCGGTGGCCGGGGCAGGGCAAGCCGTAGCCGATGCCGGACGGGGCCAGCAGCAGTTCGTCGAGGTCGTCGCGGTGGGCGCCGGCTGGGCCGTTGCTCTCGTGCCGCTGGTGCTTCTCGCTCTGCTGTGGGTGCTTCCGCGCGTGCGGTTCGCACGGCGATCGAGCGCCCTGCGACGGATGCTCGCCAACGGCATGACGGCCGACACGCTCGCCGCGCGCGCCGTGGCGCATGCGCCGCTCGCGCAACTCGTCGCCGTGCATCCCGATCCCGCAGCAGCTTGGAGGGCCAACGAGCCGCGGGTCGTTCGTGCCCTCGCGGGCATCGAGCTGAGGCGGGCAGGAATTCGCCTCGACGCCCTGCCCTAAACTGACCAGGTCCGTCTGTCTCGCAAGGAGCCCCATGTCCGGCCATTCCAAGTGGGCGACGACGAAGCACAAGAAAGCCGTCATCGACGCGCGTCGTGCCAAGTCGTTTGCCAAGCTCATCAAGAACATTGAGGTCGCTGCCAAAATCGGTGGCGCCGACTTGAGCGGCAACCCGACCCTTGTTGACGCGGTTCAGAAGGCCAAGAAGACCTCGGTTCCGAACGACAACATCGATCGCGCGATCAAGCGAGGTGCGGGTCTCACGGGCGAGTCGATCGACTACCAGACGATCATGTACGAGGGCTATGGCCCGGGCGGGCTCGCGCTGCTCATCGAGTGTCTGACCGACAACAAGAACCGCGCTGCTGCTGAAGTGCGCACGGCGATGACGCGCAACGGCGGCACGATGGCCGACCCGGGCAGCGTCGCGTATAACTTCAGCCGCAAGGGCGTCATTTCGATCACCAAGACCGATGGCGTGACGGAAGACGACATTCTTCTGGCGGTTCTCGAGGCCGGTGCCGAAGAGGTCATCGATCAGGGCGGCGGCTTCGAGGTCATTACCGACCCCTCGCAGCTAGTCGCGGCGCGCACCGCGCTCACCGATGCCGGCATCGAATACGACTCGGCCGAGGCGGAGTTCGTCGCGAACCTGCAGATCGAGGCCGACGCCGAGACGGCGCGCAAGCT